>JAQCNN010000276.1 GCA_028275005.1 Salinirussus sp. | reverse complement strand
ACCGCCGCCTCGGAGTCGGGGACATTCGACACCCAGGTCTTCTCGCCGTTGAGGTAGAGTTTCCCGTCGTCGGCCTCCTCGGCCGTGGTGGTCATATTTGTCGAGTCACTGCCGGCCTCGGGCTCGGAGATCCCGATCGCGATCGACAGTTCTCCACTCGTGACCTTTGGCAGATAGTGCTCCTTTGCCCACTCCGAGCCAAACATATCGATGGCCCGGGGGGCGACCATCGACTGGCCGTAGACCGCCGCGGCGGTGTCCGGACAGACCCGGCCAACAGTCTCGATCTGGAGGGCAACGTCGAACTCCGTCATCCCCCCACCGCCGTACTCCGTCGGGAGGTTGATCCCCAGAAAGCCCCGGTCGGCGAGGAGGTCGATGTTCTCCTCGGGGTAGCCCTCCCCCTCCCAGGTGAACGCACGCTCGGCAAATTCGTTTTCGGCGAGCCGCCGTATCTCGTCGACGAGTAACCGCTGTTCCTCGGATAGGTCTAACATACCACACGGTGGCACGCGTCGGAACTTAAAGTTGCACGACGCACCCGCAGCTTCAAGTCAGAACCCGAAACCAGGCCCTCCCGTGCGCTGAGAACGACCACGGGGCGGGCTGCGGTCGCGTGGCCGACCGTCCCGTGTCCGCTGTGGGCCACCTGCTCGCCCCTGTGAGACTCATACTGCCGGCTGTGAGTCTGTGAAGAATTTCGCGACCCCGGGGTCGCGGATATCCTCAAACAGTTACAGCCAGCAGTATCACTCCCGACGGATGTCGGCGCCGAGTCCCGCAAGCGCGTCGAAGAAGCCGGGAAAGGAGACGTCCACGTCGTCGGCACCGCGGACGGTCGTCAGCCCCTCGGCGGCCAGGCCGGCGACCGACAGCGCCATAATAATTCGGTGGTCACCGCGCCCGTCGACAGTTGCCCCGCGAAGCGCCGAGTCACCGCCGTGGACGGTGAGTGACTCCTGCTCCTCCTCGACACTCGCGCCCAGCTGTTCTAACGCCTCGGCCATCGCCGTCACCCGGTCGGTCTCCTTGTAGCGGACGTGCTCGGCGTCGACGACCCGCGTCGTCCCGTCGGCAACTGCCCCCAACACCGCAACAGTCGGCAACAGGTCGGGCGTGTCGGCGACGCTGACCTCGACCCCCTCCAGCTCGTTTTCGGTGGTTGTAAGCTCGCCAGCCTCCCGGTCCCAGAAGACATCCGCTCCCATCCGGTCCAACACCTCGACGATGGCCTGGTCGCCTTGCGCGCTCGGGTAGGCACCGGTGACCGTCACGCCGTCCACGCCGGCAACTGCGCCCGCGGCGAGGAGGTACGAGACCGAGGAGAAGTCACCCGGCACGTCGTAGCCGTCCCCGGGGTCGTAGGTCTGGCCACCGCCGACAGAGAACCCCCGGTCTGTCTCGCGGGCACGCACCCCGAAGCCATCCAGCACCTCGAGCGTGATGTCGACGTAGGGGGCGGACTTGAGCTCGGTCTGAAGCGTGATATCCACCCCTGCCTCGGTGACCGCCCCCGCCATCAGCAAGGCGGTGATGAACTGAGAGGAGACGTCACCCGGGACCGCGGCGCTTCCCCCGTGGACCGGCCCGCCGACCACGAGCGGGGCCTGCCCGTTGCCTCTCGTACTCTCCGCGCGGCCGCCAACCTGGTCGATAGCCCGCAGGAGCGGCCCCTGTGGCCGGGCGCGAAGCGACTCGTCGCCGGTAAGCACCGTTAGCCCGTCAGCCAGTGCTGCTGTCGCCGTCGTGAGGCGGGTCGTTGTCCCGCTGTTCGCGCAGTCGACGACGTCCGCGGGGACCCCGGGTCGCCCGCCGAACCCGTCGATGTCGAGAGCGGTCGCCCCGTCCTCCAACTCACGGGTATCGACCGACCCGCCGAAGGCCTCGACGGCACGCATCGTCGCGCGGGTGTCGGCACTGACGAGTGGTCCCCGGACTGTTGCGCCTTCGGCGTAGCCCGCGGCGAGGACTGCCCGGTGGGTGTAGCTCTTCGAGGGTGGTGCCTGGACGCGGCCACCGACTGTCGACGCCGCGATAGTGACATCCATAGCCGTAGCTCGGCGGGGCCGCAAAAGAGGGTACCGGACGTGGCGCCGGTCACTGCACCTTCGAACTCGACGCCCGGCGGATCATCGCGACGGCGATACCGCCGAACAACAGGTCGAGTGCGAGTAGGACCCCGAGAGCCGGGAGCACGGCGTTCCAGACGGCGCCGAACCCGCTGGCGCTGAACACGCTCGCGGCGTCGGCGTTCAGCATCAGCGACCGGGCGGCATCGACCCCGTATGTGACCGGGTTGAACCTCGCGACGGTCCGGATCCACCCTGGCAGTGCCTCCAGCGGCAGGAACGCCGAGGACAGGAACAACAGCGGGAACTGGAGGAGATTGGCACCGATGATCGTCGACTCCTGGTCCTTCGTCAGCACCGCAAGCGAGTTCGAGAAGCCGATGAACCACAGCGAGAAGACGACCCCGACCGCGACGACCCCCAGGGCGCCGAGAAGGCCGGTCCCGACCTCCGCACCCAGGACGACACCGAGGCCGAGGATGATCCCGACCTGGACGGCGATCCGGAGTAGTTCGGCAGCGGTCTTCCCGAGGAAGACCGCGGACCGACTCATCGGGCTCACCAGCACCTTCTCGAACATCCCGTTCTCGATGTCGTTGACTAGGCCAACGCCCGAGGTGGCGGCAGCCGCGATCGCAACCTGGACCGCAATCGCCGGGACGAGGTAGGTTTCGTAGCTGACCCCGGCCCCGCTCCGGCTGAGTGCGTCGCCCGCGACCCCGCCAAAGACCTGTGTGAAGAGGACGAGAAAGATCACCGGCTGGACGAGCGAGACGACGAGGACGAACGGGTTTCTGACAGCCTTGCGGTTCCAGCGCTTGAAGTTCACCCAGACCTCGCCGAAGTAGCTGTTGCTGGACCGGTCGACGGCTGACTCACCGGTCCCGGTCTCCTCGGCGGTGGGAGTACTCACCGGCCCACCTCCAGTTCCTCGGTCGCTTCGCCGGCGGATGGTCCCGTCTCGACGTGTTCACCGGTGATCGCGAGGAAGACGTCGTCGAGCGTCGGCGCCCGTACGTTGAACCCGGTCACGGGTATCCCTGCGTCCCGCAGCTCGACGAGGAGGTCAGTCCCCCGCTCACGGGCCCGCTGTGAGGTGACCGTGAGCCCACTGTCGGTGACCTCGACGGTCGCTCCGGGCTCGAAGAGGCCGGCACGGCGGGCGATCTCGGCGGCCTGCTGGCTGTCACCGTCCGCGAGGTCGACATCGAGTATCTCCCCGCCAACCCGCTGTTTGAGCTCAGCCGGTGCCCCCGAGGCGACGATCTCCCCGTCGAGGATGACGCCGATCCGCTCACAGAGCTGGTCGGCTTCCTCCAGATACTGTGTGGTGAGGAAGATGGTCGTCCCGGCGTCGTTGATCGTCCGGAAGTAGTCCCAGAGCCGGTTGCGCGCCTTCGGGTCCAGTCCAGTCGTCGGCTCGTCGAGAAAGACCAGCGGCGGGCGGTGGACCAGCGCCGTCGCGGCGTCGAGTCGCTTTTTCATCCCGCCGGAGAAGCCGCCGGCTCGCTTGTCGGCGACGTCGGCCAGGTCGACGAGGTCGAGCAGTTCGTCGATCCGCTCGGCACGCTCGCCCCGAGGAACGCCGTAGGACTCACACGCAAAGCGGATGTTCTCGCGGGCGGTCAGTTCCTCGTCGACGCTTGTCTCCTGGGCCATGTAGCCGATCGACTCCCGGACCCTCCGGGACCCCGAGACGGCGTCGAAGCCGTTGACCCGGATCTCCCCGCCGGTCGGCGCCAGCAACGTCGCCAGTGTCTTGATCGTCGTCGTCTTGCCCGCACCGTTCGGGCCCAGGAAGGCATAAAACTCGCCGCGTGGGACCTGGAGGTCGATCCCACGGACCGCCTTCGTCCCGTCACTGTATGTCAGCTCGATCCCGTCGGCGTCGATCGCGTATTCGGTCATTCGGTGTCGAAGTTCAGGGGCTATTCGCGGTTATATGTTCAGTCTTCGTGATAGTAGTGGCCGCCACCCCCCGTTCGGGTCGACAGCATCTCATTTGTACCCCTGGGCCGTTATGTCGGGTATGGCCCCCGACCGTTCACGGCTCGACGGCTTTCTCGAGGAGGCTGGCGTCGACGGCTACCTGATCGACGCCGACTCCACCGACGCCGACCAGTACTACCTGTCAGGGTTCGACGCACCGGACCCGTTCGTGACGCTGTACAACGGCTCGACACACCTCCTGTTCGCCCGGAGTCTGGAGTACGGCCGGGCAAAGGCGGAGGCCAGCGCCGACTCCGTCGAGCGCGATGTCGACTACGGGTACGGCGCCCTCGCCGAGGCCCACGGCCCGCAGGAGGCACGCGACCGTGTGCTCGCGGCGTTTCTGGACTCACACGGGGTTCACTCGGTGGCGACGCCGCCGCGATTCCCACTCCGGACCGCCGACGGCCTCCGCGACCAGGGTGTCGACGTGACCGCGGAGGACAGCGGTGTCGTCACCGAGATCCGGGCGATAAAGGCCGACGACGAGGTCGCACACGTCCGCGAGACACAGCGGGCAAACGAGGCGGCGATGGGCCGGGCCGAGGAGCTCATCGCCGACGCCGATGTCGGTGACGACGGCCACCTGCTGCGTGACGGGGAGCCCCTCACCAGCGAGCGCGTCAAGGAGGCCATCGAGGTGGAACTCCTCAGACACGGCTGTGCGCTGGACGAGACGATCGTCGCCTGCGGGGCCGATGCCGCGGACCCCCACGACCGCGGGAGCGGGCCGCTCGAGGCAGACGAGCCGATCATCGTCGATATCTTCCCGCAGTCGAAGGCCAGCAAGTACCACGCCGACATGACGCGGACCCTCTGTGCGGGGACGCCCGGCGAAACTGTCCGGGAGTGGTACGAGCTGACCGCCGAGGCAAAACGGGCGGCCCTCGACGCGGTCGAGCCGGGCGTGACCGGGGCGACGGTCCACGATGCCGTCTGTGACGTCTACGAGGCGGCGGGTCTGCCAACATTACGAAGCGATGAGGCCGCCGAGACGGGCTTCATCCACAGCACGGGCCACGGCGTCGGACTCGACGTCCACGAACTCCCGCGGCTCGCACCCGACGGCGGCGAACTCCGCCCCGGACAGGTCATCACGGTCGAACCGGGGCTGTACGACCCAGCCGTCGGCGGCGTTCGTATCGAGGATATCGTCGTCGTCACCGAGGGCGGCCACGAGAACCTCACCGACTACGAGGAGACCCTCGTCGTCTGAGGTGGCGACGGCCGCTCCGAGCCCCCGGACCCGGCCCGCGACTCCGGCCTCGATCATGAACATTTATTAACGATGGGGCACTCCGGATAGGTACGATGCTCGTGGTAATCCCGGTACGTCCGGTATCTCACTCCTAACAACCTGTCTCGCGCGCCAACTACATTTCACACAAACCACATGAGCACAACACACCCCACGACGGACGCCCAACCCCGCACCACGAGCAGACAGTTCAGCACACGTAACGCCCCTCGAACCTTCTCGCCGGACAACACCAACCCCTGCCCGCAGATGTTCGCGGACCGGTGGCAGGTCGAACCCGACTCGGCCTGAGCCGGCCAGGACACAATACCTATCCCCGCGGCAGGTAAGGTCGGCGTATGACAGATTACACGACGGTCTCCATCCCGAAGGACCTCGCCGACCGCGTGGACGAGACCATCGAGGGCACCAGCTTTCAGAGCACGAGCGACCTCGTCCGGTTTCTGCTGCGGAGTATCGTGATCAAACACCAGCAGGAGGACCAACTCAGCGAGGCGGAGTTCGAGGAGATCGCCTCACAGCTCCGGGACCTGGGCTATCTGGAGTAGCCGACCTCCGACACACACCACCTCACAGCCCGGGCTCCTCGGCTGGCGGCTCCGCGTCGATGACAGTGATATCCTTCCGGGCACCACGCCGGTCGAAGGCGCCAAAGTCCCCCTCGTCCCAGGGCGGAACCGCCACGAACACGACCTCGTGGAGGTCGTCGAGCTTCGAGACGCCGAGGTCACCGCCGGGGTGGGAGACGAACCGCCCCTCGGTCTGACCGACGGGCGTGCCGAGGTCGACCCCGAAGACCGCGTTGACCGAGCCACCGGCACCGGGCATGTAGAAGTGTGTGAACACCGGTGTCTCGGGGTCCAACCCGGTGTCCGTCTCGAACTCACCCGCCCGCGTGACTGACAGCGAGATGGTCGTCGAGTCGGGCTCGGCCTCCCCCGCCAGTCGCAGCAGTGTTTGCTGGAGCCCCCGGGTCAGGTAGTACACGGCCGGAGTACGGGTGGTGGCTACTTCAATCGCCGGCCCCGGCCGGTCGCGGGCCGTCGCCGGTGTGGCTCGGCGGACACCGTACGACCGGTCACCGGCGACAGTCTCTTCAGACTGCCCTGTGAATGGGTCACGATACCCCATGCAACGGGACTCTGTCATCGAACTCGGCGTGCTCGGTCTCCTCGCGGAGCGTGATGGCGCCGCCGCCGACCTCCAGGAGCGGTTCAACCACAACTTCGGGCGTCACCAGTTCGTCGGCCGGGGCCGGCTAGACCCGACACTCGCCCGCCTCCGTGACAGCGGCCACGTGACGGAGGCCTACACCGCCGAGGCCGGCACGTGCTCGCTCACCGACCAGGGTCACGACCGGTTGCGGACACTGCTTCGCGAGCCGGTCGCGGCGGTCGACGACCCCGCACACCGTCCACACTTCCTGGTCAAACTCGGCTTTCTCCACCACCTCCCCGCCGACGAGCAGGCCGCGGAACTGGCACACCTCGAGGACCAGTTCCACGAGGCCCGAAACGAGTGGCTCGGTATCGCGACGATGCACCGCGAGGAGCTCCCGTCCCACGAGAGCTACCGCATGGAGTTGGTCGAACTCACCGCCGACCTGCTCGACGCACAGCTGCGGTGGGTGCAGCGACTCCGCGACCAGGTCGAACCGGAGTGTGGGTCGAAGGCATCGATGGACGGCTGAGACCGGGGCTGGGGCTCCGGGCCCCGCCGGCGGGTCGGTCCCGGTCTCAGACCGGCAGGAAAGAGCGAAGCGTCTGTGCGTAGAGTCGTGGTGCGCGGCCGCGGGCGCCCGAGACCGCGTCGTCGACCGCCGAGGCCGCGTCGGTGAGGACCCCCTCACCGTGGCCGACGAGGAGGCGTTCGGCGTCGAACCGGCGGAGCCGCTTTGGCGGTGTTATCCGGAGCGCCGGGTGAACCCCGAGGCGTTCGTCACCCGCCAGGAAGTAGCTCCCCGTGCCAACCGCCTCGGCGACGACCAGTGTCCCGTCGTCCTCGCTGTAGAGTGCCGCCTCGCTCCAGAGCGGATTGTCGATGACCCCGTGGACGGCGAGGCCCGACCCGTCGATGTCGTGGCGAACGACCGTCGTCTCCGCGTCTATGTCGTCGGTGATACCGGCCATGACGTCCGGAACGTAGACCGGGACGTCGTGACGGCGGGCAACACTGGCCGCGTCGCGCTTGTGCCGGTCCAACAGGACGACGACACCGGCAACCTCGCCGAACTCCGTCAGGAGGTCGTCGACCCCCTCGGCGTCGACGGGGTCGACCACGTAGACGCCATCGTCGGCGGCGAGTGCGTGGCTCGCCCGCTGCATGCGCTCCTCGGGGTAGGCGACCCAGCCCGCCCCGCGTGCGCCGTTCTCGAACCGGTCGATCTCCTGCCAGTCGGTTGCCGGACCGGAGGCTTTCATCGGCATGTCTCCAGCTACGAGCCCCGTGCGCAAAAATGGGTGCCAAACGCGTCCGCCACACCTGGCGCGGGCGGGCACGCGGCTCAGTCGAGCCGGCTGGCGTCGATGTCGACCGCGGGCGGGGAGACGACCAGAAACCCCCGAAAGTGCATCAGCTCCCCGCCCGCCTCCTTTATCTGGCTGGCAAACCCCGCCGCGAGTTCGTTCAGGTCCCCGGTCACGTTGAGCACGAGCACTGCCCCCGACCCGACCGTCTCCACCCACTCCTCGGGTGGGGTGTTTCCGTCCAGGACGCCGAGAACGACCCGCCCGGCACCCGTCCCGTCGTCGGCGTCCAGTTCGTCCTCGACCGACTGGAGGTCGAGCCCGTCGAATTCGCTCATGCGCCCACCTCGGCAGCGAGGGGCAAAAACCCCCCGGCGAGGCTCCCACTCGATAGCCGCCGATTGCCGGCCCTGGCTCGCATCAGTCACCGCTGTCGGGCCGTGCCACGGGGGTATGGCCCGTGTTGACACGCCCGTCGCCAGCCAGACAGATTTATATATGAGGCTCGCGCTTTACCAGACGCTTATGTCCAATACAGAGGGCACGTCGGGAACCCCGGCGGATCGAGTTCTTCCAGGGTACTCTGGATAGCACGTCCGAGATACAGGACGCACGGGTTTTCGACACCACGCTTCGCGACGGCGAACAGACGCCACGAACCTCATTCTCGTACGAGGACAAACGGGAGATAGCCGCGCTGCTAGACGGGATGGGAACCCACGTCATCGAGGCGGGGTTCCCCGTCAACAGTGACGCGGAGTTCGAGGCGGTACGGGATATCGCCGCTGCCAGCCACACGACGGTCTGTGGGCTGGCGCGTGTGGTCGAGGAGGATATCGAGGCCGCGCTCGACTCGGGGGTCGACCTGGTACACGTCTTCGTGTCCACCAGCGACGTCCAGATCGAGGATTCGATGCACGCCACCCGCGACCAGGTGCGCGAGCGTGCCGTCGAGTCCGTCGAGCGCGTGAAGGAAGCCGGTGTCGAGTGCATGTTCTCGCCGATGGACGCGACCCGGACCAGCGAGGAGTATCTGCTCGACATCGTGGAGACGACCACGCGGGCGGGCGCGGACTGGCTCAACATCCCCGACACGGTCGGGGTGGCGACGCCAACCCGCTTTGCGAAACTGGTCGAGCGGGTCGTCGACGCGACGGTCGACGCGCGTGTCGATGTCCACACCCACGACGACTTCGGGCTGGCGGCGGCCAACGCCCTGGCGGGCTACGAGGCCGGCGCGGCCCAGGCGCAGGTGTCGGTCAACGGCATCGGCGAACGGGCCGGTAACGCCGCCTACGAGGAGGTCGTGATGGCGCTTGAGTCGCTGTACAACGTCGACACCGGGACCGATACGACGGCGATCGCCGAGGTTTCCCGGGTCATCGAGGAGAAAAGCGACGTCCCGGTGCCGGGCAACAAGCCCGTCGTCGGCGACAACGCCTTTTCCCACGAGAGCGGCATCCACGCCGCCGGGGTCATCGAGAACTCCGACACCTTCGAGCCCGGTGTGATGACGCCGGAGATGGTCGGCGCCGAACGGGAGCTGGTGCTTGGCAAACACACCGGCCAGCACTCCGTCCGCGAGCGCCTCGAGGAGGCCGGGTACGACCCGACCGACGACGACGTCCGGGAGGTCACCCGTCGTGTGAAGGACTTTGGCGCGGAGGCCCAGCGGGTCACGGTCGACGAACTGGAGAAGTTCGCCCGCGAGGTCGGCGTCGAACAGGCCGAAGAGGAGGTTCGGGCGTAGGGTCGATGCCCGCCTCCGCCCCCGCAGCCACCGGTCAGCAGCCGCCGGCGAACAGCCCGAGCTCTGCGCCCGCCGACCGGGGCCGCGGATCACGGAACGCTTATATCCCGCGGCTAACTGACGTTCGTACTGATGACACCCGATGCTGGCCGCGCCGTCCGTGCCGTTGCCAGCCGCGTGAGTATCGTAGGGGCGCTGTAGCCCCCATCACATTTCTCCACCGGCCCGTACCGTCGACAACAATGTTGTAGTCACTATGCAGCACACACACACAGCGGAGGGACGCCGATGAGCGAGCGAGCGTCCGTCCCAAAGGAGGACGAACAGGACGCCGAGGCCGCCGAGGCCGACGCAGAGATAGACGCGGAGCAGACACCGGACGCCGAACAGGACCCCGGGCCCGCAGCGACCGGCGCGGACGGGGTCGTCCGCGCACTCGAGAACGCGGGCGTCGAGTACCTCTTCGGTGTCCAGGGCGGGGCGATCATGCCCGTCTACGACGCGCTGTACCGCAGCGAGGAGATGACTCACGTCACGATGGCCCACGAGCAGGGTGCGGCCCACGCCGCCGACGCCTACGGGATCGTCACCGGTGACCCGGGCGTCTGCATGGCCACCTCGGGGCCGGGGGCGACCAACCTCGTGACCGGGCTGGCCGACGCCAGCATGGACTCGGACCCGCTGGTCGCGCTGACCGGCCAGGTCCCGACGGACTTTGTCGGCAACGACGCCTTCCAGGAGACCGACACCATCGGCGTCACCCAGCCGGTCACGAAGCACAACACCTTCGCCGAGGATGCCGACACGGTCGGGACAGACGTCGGCACGGCGTGGGCGCTGGCAAACGACGGCCGACAGGGTCCGACGCTCGTCGACCTGCCAAAGGACGTCACCCAGGGGGAGACAGACGTGGAGCCGGGGCTGCCGGAGACACCCGACACCTACCAGCCCCCCGAGCGCGCCGACCCCCAACACGTGGCGACGGCCGCCGAGGTGCTTGCGGACGCGGACAGACCGGTCATCCTGGCCGGCGGTGGGGTGATCAAGGCGGAGGCCAGCGAGGAACTCCGCGAGTTCGCCATCGACCACGAGATCCCGGTGATCACGACGATGCCCGGGACGGGCGCGTTCCCGGAGGACCACGACCTTTCGCTGGAGATCGCGGGGATGCACGGTACGGGCTACGCCAACCTCGCGGTCTCGTTGACGGACTGCCTGCTGGCGGTTGGGACCCGCTTTGACGACCGGCTGACCGGCGACGTGCGTACGTTCGCGGCCGACGCGGAGATCATCCACGTCGACATCGACCCCGCCGAGATCAGCAAGAACGTCGAGGCCGACTACCCGCTCCTAGGTGACGCGGCGGCGGTGCTCGACCAGCTGGCCGAGGGGATGCCCGGCTCCCCCGACGCCGACGAGTGGCTCGAACAGTGTGAGACCTGGAAACGGGAGTATCCGATGGACTACGAGATGCCGGAGGACGACCCCCTCAAGCCACAGTACGTCGTCGAGACGTACGACGACCTGACGCCTGCGGACACGGTCGTCGCCGCCGGTGTTGGCCAGCACCAGATGTGGGCCTGGCAGTACTGGACCTGGACCGAGCCCCGCACCTGGGTCACCTCCCACGGGCTGGGGACGATGGGCTACGCGGTCCCGGCGGCCATCGGCGCGAAGCTGGCCGCCCCCGACCGCGAGGTGGTGGCCTTCGACGGTGATGGCTCGTTCCTGATGACCAGCCAGGAGCTGACGGTTGCGGTGCGGGAGAACCTGGACATCACGGTCGTCGTGTTGAACAACGAGGCGGTCGGGATGGTCAGGCAGTGGCAGGACGGCTTCTACGAGGGCCGGCGGATGGCCTCGGAGTATCCGTGGGTTCCGCAGTTCGACAAGCTCGCGGAGGCCTACGGGGCCCAGGGCCTGCGGCTCGAATCCCACGACGATGTCGAGGAGACCATTCAGCAGGCCCGCGAGTACGACGGGCCCTCGGTGGTCGACGCGGTCATCGACCCGGCCGAGAACGTCTACCCCATGGTTCCGAGTGGGGGCAACAACGCACGGTTTGCGCTGAACGAGGACCACCTGGAGCAACTATGACACGAGGCGAACTCCCCGGCCCCGGGCCGGACGACCGCCGGCTACCCGACGGCCGGCGCAACGACGACGGCATCCGTATCGACCCCGAGGCCGAGGCCGAGCACCCCTCCGAACGGACGGTGCTCTCGGCGCTCGTGAAACACGAACCCGGCGTGCTCGCCGAGATATCGGGGCTGTTCAGCCGCCGACAGTTCAACATCGAGTCCCTCACTGTCGGCGGGACTATCGACGACGACCTCGCGCGAATGACGATCGTCATCGAGGAGCCCCAGCCGGGGGTCGACCAGGCGAAGAAGCAACTCGAAAAGCGTATTCCCGTGGTCTCGGTCCGCGAGTTGGACGACCAGGCCGTCCAGCGCGAACTGGTCATCCTGAAGGTCGACGGCGACCGGCCCGACGAGGTCAACGCCATCACCGACATGTACGGCGGGACGACCCTCGATGCGGGGCCGCGGACGGTGA
>JAQCNN010000205.1 GCA_028275005.1 Salinirussus sp. | reverse complement strand
CGCGCCCGCTCGTCGCCGGAGAGCTAGGGGAGGGATTTGAACCCTCGAACTCCCGATTACAAGTCGGGTGCTTGGACCACCCAAGCTCCCCTAGCACACCAACAAGTTACTCGTCACCCTTTGAGTGCGTATCGCTTTCGACCGGCTTCTCCAGTTCGACGCGGTGGGGCTCGTAGCCCGCACGAGCGTAGAACCGCCGGGCGTCCTCGTTGTCGGCCATCACCTCGAGCGCGACGGTCCCGACCCCGAGCTCGCGGAGCCGGCGCTCGGCGGCATCGAGCAGCGCCGAGCCGACCCCCTCCCCGCGGTACTCCGGGCGGACGTAGAGGTTTGTGACGACCCCACGGGTGCTGTCCTGGGCGTAGGACCCGCCCTCGCGCTCGACGGTGACGAACCCCGCCACCACCTCCTCCCGGGCCACGAGGAGGGTGTCGTTGACCGTGTGCCGCAGGATGCGCTCGCGGATGCGCGCCCGGTTCGCCTCCGGGAGGATGTGTGAGTCGTGCTGGCGCTGGCCGGCCGCGAGCGCGACCCAGAGGTCGGTGACCGTCCCCGCACTGTCCGCCCCGGGGGTGTCGATGGTAACCACTAGATGTCCCGGCAGTCCCCACAGAGCAACTGCCCGTTGAAGCCCACGAGGTCGCCGGTCAGCGTCCCACACCCCTCACAGATGCTCTGCTCCTCGAACCCGTCGCCGGTCTCGCTCTCGACACCCGTCCCTGCGTCGGCCGCGAGCGCCGTTTCGGCCTCCCCGGCCGGGTGGGCCTGCCCCGTCTCGGGGCCGTTCGACGCCAGCGGCCGCGTGGCAAAGAGGTCGTGTTCGGTGAGCGTGCCGAGGGTCTCCCCGCCGTCCGTGACGACCAGCCGGCGGATACCCTCCGCGGCCATCCGGTCGGCGGCCTCCTCGGCGGTGGCCTGGGACTCGATCGTCGGGACGGTCGACTGCATCGTGTCCCCGACGGCGACGCCGCCGACCCCGCCTTCGTCGGCGAGCAGGCCGAGGATGTCGTGGTGGGTCAGGATCCCGACGGGTTCGGCGCCCTGCATCACGAGCGCCGTGTCCGACCCCTCCGCGGCGAGCAGTTCGACCGTCTCGAGGAGGTCGTCGGACTCGCTGACGCCGACGAACTCTCTGTTTGCGACCTCTCTGACTGTCACGTCCCTGTTCATATGTGAACCTCTCTCGCACGGCCTAAAAAAAGCTACCTCCCCTGGTCCACGAGCCCGGTCCGACTGAGCGTGACGGTTCCCCGCATCGAGTCGAACTCGACGACACCGGTCGCCGTCAGTTTCGGCAGGTGACGCTCGTAGATCTCCGCCCGGACTGCCCGGTGTCGCTCGGGGTCGACGGTCTCGGCGTCCGTCCCGGCCTCCCGGGCTGCCACGGCCGCTGCGAGGTCTGTCACGGGCAGACAGCCGCCGTGGTCCTCAAGACAGCCCAGCAGCCGGCGCCGTCGGTCCGAGGAGAGGAGGTCACTCACCACCCGCTCCGGGAGCCGGCCGACCGTCCCCCGTGTGTGTTCGGTTGCCATACCTGGAGATACACCGGTGGCGCACAAATATGTTGTGTGAATACATGTCACCCGAGGGCTCCCCGGAGTCGCCGGGTGCCCCCAGCGGGGCCGCACCGGACCGGTCAACCGCCGACGCCGGCCTCACAGTGACTGCCGCGACTACCCTCGCCACCGGGTCACAGACATCGACTCGTCACGGTGTGTCGCACACGGTCTGCGTTGCCAGAGCGGCAAGACTCAGAATAGGCAGTCTCAGGCGTGTCCGAGCTGGTAGGGCCAGTAGTCGGCATCACGAAGCGCCCGTCCGAGTGCCCTGTGGAACTCGGGGAAGTCCGCGAACTCCGCCTCCTCGACGTGTTCGAAGACCGTCTCGACGCTGACGACCCGCTCGTGGTCGATCCGGACCGGGTGGTCGCCGTACGCTTCGACGTACTCCTCGGCGGTCAGCGGAAAGTCCTCCTCCTCGTCGATCTTCTTCGCGAGGATGGCGTGACCGTACTTGCGCCGGCCCTCGCTTCCCTCCTCGCCGTCGGGGTCATGCGGCCAGTCCATACCAGTCTCTTTGGCGACGGGAACAAAAACATGTCTCTCCGGGCGCCCGGTCCACAAGCTATATTCACCTGCTGACCGGTCAGTACGGTGTGATGGTCACGGGTGCCGGCACGGGGACGACTGAGACCGGAACCACGGGTCACCCCGGAGCGGGCCGGTAGGATGTCGCTGCGCTCGCTTCTGAAAAAGGAGTTTCACTGGAGCAAACACAATGCACTCGCGCTGGGCTTTGTGCTGTTGCTCCTTCCTGCCTTCTTCGCCTCGACGAGTGTCGTCTTCGGCACGGTCGTCCCCCGGGATGCGCCTGTCGCGGTCACACCCGAGAGCGAGGACGTCACCGACCAGGAACTGTCGATTATCACCGGCGCCTTCGAGCCCTTCTCGGCCCCAAAGCGGGTCGACTCACCCGCCGAGGCCGAACAGATGCTCCGCCGGGAGTCTGTCTACGCCATCGTCCAGGTCCCGCCGGATATCACGAACGCCTCGAACGACAACGCAACCTTCGTGCTCACTGTTGACGGTAGCATCGCACCCTTCGAGCGCCCCTCTCAGGCGATCCGGGTGATCATGGCCCGGGCGCTCGACGACGCCCCCTTCCTCGAGGCGGATATCTCGGTCCGCCGGGAGGTCGTCGGCACGGAGAACTCCCTCTCCGAGTATCTCGTCCCCTCCTTTCTGATGGCGGTCATGATCCTCTTTGCCTTTACGTACGTCCCGTACAATCTCGCAAAGGAACGCGACGTCCTCGACCGGATCCGCACCGAGTCCTCCCTGGAGACGCTGATCCTCTCGAAGCTGATCTACTTCAGCGTCCTGATGCTCGTCCCGGTCGTCGTCTTCCAGGGTGCCGCGGCGTACCTCGGCTACGCGACGACGGCCCTCTCAGTCGGGACTGTGCTGACGCTGCTGCTGACGTTTTTCTACCTTGCGGCGATCAGCACCACTATCATGGTCCTGTTGCGGTTCGGGACGCTGGGACGCTTCGTGAACGTGGTCGTTCTCCTGGGGATCACCGCCTTCTCCGGGCTGGCCTTTCCCGTTGGCTACCTCTCGCCGGTCCGAAAGGCGATCATCCGGGCCGACCCGGTCCACTACTCGACGATCATGACCCGCAGCTTCATGCTCAAAGACGCCGACCTGTCGCTGTTTGCCGACTGGTTACTCGCGCTCTCGGGCTTTGCGCTCCTGACACTCGCCTGCGTGAAACTCAGCGCAGTCTACTACCGGAGGACCACATGATCGAACTCGACGGGGTCCGGAAGGAGTACGGCGACGTGGTCGCGGTCCAGGACCTCACGCTGTCGGTCGGCGGCGGCCAGTTTCACTGTCTCATCGGCCCGAACGGGTCGGGAAAGACCACAGTCTTCCGGCTGCTACTGGGGCTCGCCCGACCGACCGCCGGCACGCTGTCGGTCGAGGGTGGCACCGTCGGCTGTGGCTTCCAGCGGCCGAACTTCTACCCCGACCTCACGGTACGGGAGAACCTGCAGGTCTTTGCCGGCCTCGTCGGCTCGCCGAGCCGGGAGTGGCGCGAGACGGTCGTCGACGAACTCCGGCTGCGGCGGGCGATGGACCGACCCGCACACGACCTCTCCGGTGGATTCGCCCGCAAGCTCGACCTCGCACTCGGACTGCTGAAGCGGCCCGACTACCTCCTGCTCGACGAGCCGCTCGCGGCGCTGGACGACGTCTCGAAGGAACGACTGCTCGACTTTCTCTCCTCCTACGCCGACGACGCGACTGTTCTCGTCTCGACCCACCACGTCGGGGACTTCGAACCCCACACCGACCGCCTCACGGTCATGCACGAGGGGACGGTCGTCCTCGATGCTCGGCCGGAGCACATCGACCTCGACGGCCACGCCTCGCTACAGGCGTACTACGTCGCGCTCGTCCGGCAACAGGAACAGGCCGCCAGCGA
>JAQCNN010000265.1 GCA_028275005.1 Salinirussus sp. | reverse complement strand
TGCATCTCCTGTCTGAGCTTCCGGTCGAGACTCGACAGCGGCTCGTCGAGTAACAGGACACTCGGCTCGGGGGCGAGTCCCCGCGCCAGGGCGACCCGTTGGCGTTGCCCGCCGCTCAGCTCCGTCGGTCGGCGGTCACCCAACTCACCCAGGTCGACCGTCTCCAGCAGGGAGGCGACCCGTCGGTCGCGCTCGTCCGCCGGGACATCCTGGCGGGCCAGCCCGTAGCCGACGTTGTCCGCGACACTCATATGTGGGAACAGCACGAGGTCCTGAAAGACGAGATTGGTGTCACGCTCGCGGGCGGGCCGGTCGGTGACGTCGACCCCGTCGATGTGGACGGTGCCGTCGGTCGGTGTGGTCAGCCCGGCGAGCATCCGGAGGGTGGTCGTCTTCCCGCAGCCCGAGGGGCCGACAAGCGAGAAGAACTCCCCGCGTCTGACCGACAGTGAGAGGTCGTCGACGGCGACGGTGTCGCTGAACGCCTTCCGGAGGGCGTCTGCCTCCAGGATGCGGTCGTCGTCCTCGCCGGTAGCACTGCCGGTCCCTGTCATGGGGTTACCCCTCGGCGGCCTGTTTTGCCTCGTTCCAGGTCTCGGTGTACTGCTCGACCAGCGACCGCGGCTTGGGGTCCTCGTAGATGAACCGCTCGGGCTTGTCGAGCCCGTACTCGGCGCGGTCCGCCCCCTCCTGTTCGAAGACGGACTCGTGGGGAACGGCGATGTGTGACGGCTCGACCAGCGACTGATAGCCGACCCCGTCGTACCACGACTGGATGAATCGGTGCGCGGCGTCGGGGTTTTCGGCCCCGTCGCGCACACAGAACTGGAGGAACCACGCCTTTGTCCCCTCCTCGGGGTAGACGCGCTCGATCGGGAAGTCGTCCTGTCCCATGGTGTAGATGAGGTAGTTCCAGACGGGCTCGACCGCGACCTGTCCGGACCGCAGCAGTTGCTCGGAGTCACCCCCGGAGTTCCAGAGACTCCCCGACAGCTCGACGTGACGCCTGAGGTTGTCCCGCGTGTCCGCGAAGTCGACCTGGTCCGCACTGGTCGGGTTCAGCGGTGTCTTGCCGTTGGCGGCCCGCTCGTAGAGGACCTGCAGCCGGGCGTCGTCCCGGTGGCCGATCATCCCGTCGTACGCCTCGTCGAACAGCACGGAGAGGCTGGAGACGTCGTCGGCCGAAACGGCGTCGGTGTTGACCGCAAGCGGCGTCTGTCCGAACGACCGTGGTGCGGCGTAGACCTGGCCGTCCTCGGTGAAGTAGTCCTTCTTGACGAAGTCAAAGACCCCGTCGTAGCCCGGCAGGTCGTCGAGGTTGAGCGGCTGGATGTGTCCCTCCTGGATGGCCGGGCTGACAGCGTAGTTGCCAAGCGCGACGACGTCGTGGTCCGACCGACCCGACCGCAGCAGGGAGAGCGACCGCGCCGAACTATCACTGGACTGTAACTCGACGGTGACCCCCGCTTCCTCCTCGATAGTCTCGAAGATCCCGTCGGGGTAGACGTAGCTGAAATCGAGGAGTTTGACGGTGTCGTTTCCTGACCCGAGCAGCCCGGTACAGCCGGCGAGCCCGACTGTCGCGGCTGTCCCGGCACCGGTGAGAAAGGACCGACGCGTCGGTCGTAGCGACATACGATAAGGTGTGTTCGGGCAACAATAAACGCTGTGTAGTCGACCGAGCGGCCCGGTAACACGCCCAATCGGTGTGTCAGCCGACAGGTCCGGAACCGAAAGTCACCACTTGCTGGCTCGCGTGTCACCGGTGATGGGTGTCAGGACCCGGGTCCGGGAGCTGCTCGACCTCATTCCGCGGTTGCTGTCCCGGCTCGGTCTCGTCGAGCGCGACAGCGCCACCGAGGCCTTCGACCTCGCCGTGCCGGCGATGGTCACCGGCGGTCTCCGGATCTTCCTCCGGGTCGCCGACTTCCTGTTTGTCGGGCTCGCACTCGGAGACGCCGCCATCGGCGGCCTCCAGATCGGCTTTCAGTACTACTTCATCGGCTTTGGCCTCTCGCTCGCGCTGACGAGTGGCACGATAAGCGTCGTCTCCCGGCTGAAAGGGGAGGGGCGCAACGAGCGGGCAAACCTCGCGGTCAAACAGTCGCTGTTGCTCTCGACGGCCCTCGCGGCCCCCCTCACTGTCGTCTCCTGGCGCTACGCCGAGCCGATGGTGGCACTGCTCACCGACGACCCCGCCGTCATCGGGTACGGGTCGGCGTATCTCCGGGTCGTGATGCTGTCGCTCGGCTTTCGCTTCTACTCGATGGTGGCCGCCCGGGCGCTGGCGGGCAGTGCGGACACCCGGACCCCGATGTACGTCCGCCTGCTGACACTGCCGACCAATCTCCTGCTCAACGCCGTCCTCGTCCTCGGGCTGGGGCCGTTTCCGGCACTCGGGGTCGTCGGCGCGGCGGTCGGGACCGCGGTTGCCAACGCCCTGGCCTCGCTCATCTTCATCGGGCTACTGGTCTCCGGGCGGTACGCGGTGACACTTTCGGCCACCCCGCCACACGTCGATACGGGTCTGAGCTGGGAGGTTGTCCGGGTCGCCGCCCCGCTTGCGGGGGTGCGCCTGCTCCAGTCGACCGCCCGGTTTCCGTTCATCTTCATCCTGGCCGCGCTCGGGACCCCCGCGCTGGCCGCCTACGCCATCGGTCGGCGGGTGATGCTGCTGGCGCTGATGCCCGCCTGGGGGTACGCCACCGCCGCGAGCACGCTCGTCGGCCAGGCCATCGGCGCCGGCGACCGCGGTGGCGCGGACAACTACGCCTGGCAGACCCTCCGGGTCGGGCTCGCGACCCAGGTCCTGCTGGCGGTCGTGCTCGTCGTCGCCGCCCGGCCGCTGGCGCTCGCGTTCGGGACCGAGTACGTCGGCCTCACGGTCGACTTCATCCGGGTGTTCGGGCTCGTCACCGCCGCCTACAGCGTCTCCCGGACGATGCGGGGGAGCCTGCGCGGCGCGGGCGATACCCGGTGGCCGCTGTACGCCGAACTCCTGGGGTCGTATCTGGTCCGGATCCCCGTCGCCGCGCTCGCGCTCCCGACGGCGTTTTCGGTCTCGGTGGCCGGGGTCTCCATCGCGCCGGGGCTGGGGTTGGGATACCCGGCGGTGTTCCTGGCGGTCGTCGTCGACTACTACCTCAAGGCCGCGGTCAACACCGGCCGGTTCTGGTCGGGCGAGTGGTGGGGTGTCGCCCAGCGCGCCAACACCTGAGCGGCCGGCATGCGCGCCGACGGGGGAACAGTCCCCCGGTGAGTCCGCTTACTCGTACTCGCCTTCCCGGACGTCGGGCTCGGGCTGGCTGGCCATCTGCAGGCGGTTGCGCGGGACGAAGTGGGCGAGGTCGGTCGTCGTGACCATCCCGACCGGCGCCCCGTCCTCGGTGACAGGAAGTTTCTTGACGGCGTTGTGGCCCATCCGCTCGCCGGCGACCCGGATCGACTCGTCCGGGCGGATCGTCACCACCGGGTCCGTCATGACCGATGCGACCGTCGTCGACTCGAGGTCGGCCTCCTCGCTGACCGCGGCGACGATGTCGGCCTCGGTGACGATCCCGTCGACGATCTCCTCGCCGACGATGAGCGAGCCGATGTGTTTCTCCCTGAGTGTCTGGGCGGCCTCGACGACCGCCGTCTCCCCGTCGACGGTGAGGACGGGGCTGGTCATGATCTCACGGATCGGCGTATCATCCATATTCCAGGTCTGCATCCCCGTCATCTTAACTGTGACTACACACGCCAGCCTTGTACGCGGTACCACACTGGCAGCGACGGTGAAACCCCGGGGCTTTTACTCGCCGCTGCGAACCGTTGGCCATGAGCACTCCAACAAAGGTCGTCCTCGGGACCGTCGGCGTCGCCGGTCTCCTCGGGGTCGTGATACTCCTCAATCTCATCGTAGCCTGATGTTCACCGAGCGCGACCTCACGCCGGCGGTGGCGGCGGTGAAGGAGGAACACGACAGCCTCGTGCTCGACGCCGAGCAGGACTTCGAGACGCTCCCGGCCGCCGCGGCCGAGGACCTGGGCCTGCTGGTCGACGACCTCGACCCCCTCAGCGCGCCCGACACCTGGCTCCCGCCCGACGCCCCCGAGGTGCTGCGGGAGTACGCCAGCGACGCCTTCACCGTCGGGATGCCCGGTGACGGCAGCGTGGCCTGGACCCGACAGACGGACCCGCCGGTCGTCGTCTGCAAGCCACGCCTCGACGACACACCCGATGCGTTCGCCGACTTCCTGGTCGCCGAGGCGGTCGTCCAGGCGGGCCTGGGTGACCCCGAACACTTCCTCGGGTTCTTCGCGGACCGCTATCCGGCGTTCGACGCCGCGTTCGACCCGCTCGGGCCGGTCGAGACCTACCAGGTCGCGGCGGCCTGTCACGACGCCTCCCTCGGGTTGGCAGCCCGGGATATCTTCGCCGGCTGGCAGACAGGGGCGACGACACCGCTGTTCGAGGCCTGGGTCGACGCCGGCGACCGCCTGACCGGCCGCCTGGAGGGGCTACCCGGCGGGGTCGCCCGCGGGGAGACCGACTTCGCCGACGCCGCCGAACTCGCCTGTAGCGGGGTCAAACACGCGCTCGATATCCCCGCGCCCTTCGACGCGCTGGACGCGGCAGCCTACCGCGACCACGGGGCCGCCTACGCCGTCCGGTGGGCCGAGAAGACCGCCGAGACGGTCGAGTGAGGGCCGCCGGGTTACAGCCGGTCGAGGACCGCCTCGGGCTCGTAACTCATCGTCAGCTCCCGGGAGCGGCCCCGGCCGTCGACGTCGGTGTAGGTCGCGTCGATCACGCCGAGCTGGTCGAGCTTGTTGATGATCTCCGAGTACCGGGTGTAGCCCAGGTCCGTCGCCTCGTGAAAGACCTCGTAGATGTCGCCGGCCCGCTTGCCGTCGTGGTCGGCGATCACCTCCACGAGCGCCCGCTCTGACTCTGAGAGGCCCTGCAGGCGCCGCGAGAGGTGGACGTACCGTGACTTGTTGTAGGCCTCCTCGGCGTCCTGGCGCTCCACCTCGGGGCTGGCGCGCATCTCGGCGTTCAGCCCCGCACGGTGCAGCAGGTCGATCCCCACCCGAAGGTCCCCACCCTGGTCGGCGGTGAGTTCGGCGACCCGGTCGAGCGTCGGAGCGTCGATAACGTCGTCGTGAAAGCCCCGTTTGGCGCGTTCGCCGAGGATGTCGGCGATCTCGGGCTCGTCGTAGCTGGGGAAGTAGACCTCCTCCGGCCGGAAGACGCTCTGGACCCGGCTGTCCAGCGCCTCGATGATCTCCAGGTCGAGGTCGGAGGAGACCAGGATGACGCCGATCCGGGCCCCACCCTGCTCCTCGTGGGCGCGCAACAGCGAGTAGAGCGTGTCGGAGGCCTCGGACTCGTAAAACAGGTAGTTGACGTCGTCGAGGGCGACAACGAGCACCTCGTCGTCCTCGACGAGCTGGTCGGTGACCTGCGAGAACAGCTTCTTGAACGAGATGCCCGAGGATGGGGGTTCGTAGTCGAAGACACCCTCGAACAGTCGCGAGAACACCGAGTAGCGGGTGGAGTTGACCTGGCAGTTGACCCGGACGGCCTGGATGTCGGTCTGGGCGCGGAGCTCGTCGAAGAGCACCTGGACGGCGGTGGTCTTGCCGGTCCCCGGCGGACCCTGGGCCATGACGTTCAGCGGCCGCGAGCCGCGCACGGCGGGACGGAGCGCGTACTTCAGGCTCTCCATCTGTGTCTCACGGTGGCTGAACGTCTCGGGGACGTAGTCGATCTCGAAGACACGCTCGTCACGAAACACCGACTCGTCCCAGGACAGCATCCCCTCCTCGGGGTCGTCGGTCATCACTTTCACCGAGCCTGTCCCGACACTTAACGCTACTGGGGGGACCGCCGGCGGTCGGTCGACGGGGGCTGACACACGCAAAACTGCTCAGAACTTCTCGAGCAGCCCCTCGTAGAAGCCGGTCCCGTCCTCGCCGGCGAGTTTCTCGACGATCAGTTCGGGGGTCGACCGGGCGAGTGTCCCTTTGACCGGTGAGCGGTCGACCCGCAGTTCCCCGTCGACCAGGCCCGCCGCCTGGATACCGTCGACAGCCAGGTCGGTGTCGGTGGCCGCCCGGATCTCGCGGGCGAGGTGGGAGACGAACACCGCCGTCGCGTCCCGGTCGGCGAGCGACTCAAGGATACCCGCCATGATGTTCGCACTCGCACCCGGCTCGGTGATGCTCTCGAGTTCGTCCACGAGGACCAGCACCGGCCGGTCGGCGCTCACCTCCGTGACGAGCTCGCCGAACTCCCGCAGCGTCGACTCGAAGGCCCCCGCATCGAGGGTGCCCTGGCTCTTTGCGTAGTAGTGAAGCTCGGCGACGCGCTCGACGCGGGCGTGCTCGGCGGGGACCGGCAACCCCATGTGTGCGAGCGTCACCACCAGCCCCACCAGGTCGAGGGTGGAGGTCTTGCCGCCGCTGTTGACCCCCGAGAGCAACGCGACCCCCTCGACGCCGTAGTCGACGGGCTCGACCGCCTCGAAGGGGACGTTCAGGAGCGGCGACCGGCCGGCCTCGATCTCGAACCCGTCGCCCCCGATGGTCGGCATCGTACACTGAAAGTCGGCGGCAAACCGGGCAACGGCGAGCTCCACGTCCAACTCGAGGGCGGTCGAGACCAGCGTCTCGGCGTCGGCGCGTAGCCCCGCGAGGTCACGGGCGAGCTCGCGTTTCCGGCGGGTTCGCCGGCGGTCCCGGGCGGCTCGGAGCTCCTCGCGCAGGCGTGAAACTACCTCCTGGTCGTGTTCGACCGGGTAGGTCGGGCGGTCACCGAACGCCCGCCGGGCGAGGTCGGCGGCCCCCGCCAGGTCGAGCGCGTCGACGAGGTGCTCGCGGGCCCGCTCGACGGCCGTCTCGTACTCCGTCGAGAGCTCCTGGGAGAGCAGCGAGTCCACGCCCGCCCCCTGCTCGACCAGTGAGAGGAGGTCGGTCCCCTCGATGGTGACGTCGCGTTGCTCGATGGCCTCGCGGAGCCCGTCGTTGGCGACCCGCTCGGCCTCCGCGACCGCGGTGTCGAGCCCCTCGACGGCCGCGGTCAGACGGTCGAGTTCCTCGTCGCCGGTCACCTCGCCCTCGGCGTCGAGTCGCTCCAGGGCGTCGGCGAGGGTGTCCAGGTCACAGGTGACATTGAGGTCGGCCCGGCGGGCAACGGTCACCGCGGCGCGGAGGGTCTCACGGTTCGTCGCGAAGAACTGGAGGGTCCGCTCGGGGACCACCTCTGTGGGGCTGTCGAGCGCGTCGGACTGGACCCGGACGTCACCCTCGACGTCGATGCCCGCAAACGCCGCGTCGAGGGCGACAACGGTGGCGTATCCGCGGGCGAGTTCGGCTAACTGGCGGGCGTCGTCGACGAGTTCGACACTCAGTTCGGGGACGGCCTCCCGGGCGCGGGCGTAGGTCTCGGCGTCACTCGTGGCGAGACAGCGGTCCCGGACGCGGACGTCACCCGGCGCCTCGAGGGGCGAAACGCCGGCGAGTGCCTCCCGGACCGACGGGTCCGGGTCCCGAGCCAGCGCCCGCGTGGCGAACTCCCGGGCCTCCGCGAGGCGTGAGTCGCTGCCACTCGGGTAGAGAGTCTCCAGCCGCTTGGCGCCGTAGTCGGTGACCGCCCGCTCCTGGAGCAGGGAGAGCGCGTCACGGTAGAGTTCACGGGCACGGTCGGTGGCGAGAAACCCACCCGGGTCGTCGTGGCGTCGCCGGACGGCCGCACGGGCGATACGGGCGGCCCGCCCCCCGCTAACCCCCGGTGCACGGGCGAGCGTGGCGACGTCGCCGTCCCGGAGTGCCCGCTCGGGGTCCTCTAGCTCCCGGAGGGCGTCGGCGGTTTTTGCCCCCACGCCAGGGATCGACTCCAGGTCGACGTCGGGGTCAGTGTCGGCGTCCGACTCCATCTGTCACCCGGTTCGGCCGAGGGGAGCAAAAACCCAGCGAGGGCGAGAGCCGAGCAAAGCGAGGCTCTCGGAACTGCGAACGGCGACCAGCGGGAGCCGTGAGCGAGCCGCGAGCAGCGACCGACCAGGGGGGTCCCGCCCGCGCCGGGGTTAAGCCGGGCCGGCGCGTAGCCGGGGTATGCGAGCCGGTCTCATCTCAGATGTCCACGGCAACCGGGTGGCGCTGGAGGCAGTGCTGGCTGACATGCCGCCGGTCGACCGGCTGGCGTGTGCGGGCGACGTCGTCGGCTACAACCCCTGGCACGCCGACTGCGTCGACGCGATGCGCGAGCGGGGGGTGCCGACGGTGATGGGCAACCACGACCGCGCGGTCGCGGGCGGGACGGACTTCGCGTTCAATTCGATGGCCGGTGCGGGGGTGCGCCACGCCCGCGAGGCGCTCGACGACGGCCAACTCGAGTGGCTCGCGGCCCTGCCCAACGAGCGGACGGTCTGTGAGGGGAGCGTGCGGCTGGTCCACGGCCACCCCGCTGACCCCAACCGCTACACCTACCCCGCGCAGTTCGGGCCCCACCTGCTCGACGAGGAGGACGTGCTCGTGCTCGGGCACACCCACGTCCAGCACCACGAGCGCTACGAGGCGGGGGTCGTCGTGAACCCGGGGAGCGTCGGCCAGCCCCGCGACGGCGACCCGCGGGCGGCGTACGCGGTGCTCGACCTCGACGGATTACAGGTCGAGGAGCGTCGTGTCGAGTACGACATCGACGAGGTGACCGCAGCCATCGCGTCGGCGGGACTGCCCGCCGAACTCGGCGAACGGCTGCGGGAGGGGCGGTAAAGACGGACTGTGGACGACCGGACGGCGCTAAAACACGTCCTGCAGACAGTCGAGGGTCTCCTCGCGGTCCGCCCAGGGGACGAACACGGCGACGGAGGTGGCGCTGGTGACGACGTCGTAGAGGTAGATCCGCTCCTCGGCCAGCGGCGCGAGCACCTGCTGGATGGCGTCACTCTGGCTCTGGATGTCGTTGCCGGTGACCCGGACAACGGCGATCGCCTCCTCGCGGGTGATGCTCGAGAGGGTCTCGTCGCCGACGACCTCGTCGTGCATCAGGGCCTCGGCACGCTCGGCGTTGTCGACGTCGACGTAGAAGGTGATCGAGTCCATCCCGCTCGAGACGGTCTGGATGTTGATCCCTGCCTCGCCCAGTGCCGAGGACAGCGTCGCCAGGATCCCGGGCTGGTTGCGGACCGCGCGGCCGGCGGCGGTCAGACAGACCAACTCGTTCTCGTGGAGGTCGATGAGATTCTGGAACTCCCCGCTGATGGAGGTCCCACCCCCCAGCAGGTCGTCGTGCTGGTAGTGGACGACCCGGACGCTGAGGCCGTCGGTCTTGTACGCCAGCGCCGAGGGGGCGACGACCTCCGCCCCGCGAAAGGAGAGGTTCCGGAGTTCGTCGACGGTGATCTCCCCGACGTTGCGTGCACCCTCGACGACGTCGGGGTCGCCGGTCATCACACCCTCGACGTCGGTGACGATGACCACCTCGTCGGCGTCCATGTAGTTGCCGAGCATCACCGCGGTGGTGTCGCTCCCGCCGCGGCCAAGCGTCGTGATGGTGCTCTCGTGGTCCTGTGCGAGAAAGCCCGTGAGCACGGGAACGACCCCCTCGCGCATCCGCTCGGCGCACTGCTGGGCGCGGGCACGGGTCTCCGTGACGTCGACCTCGCCGTACTCGTCGGTGATGATCGGCCAGTCGGTACGGCCGGGTTCGAGAAAGGAGGCGTCGATCCCCCGGGCCTCCAGGGCGCCCTTGAGCATCCGGACGGAGGTCCGCTCGCCCATGCTGACGATCTCGGCGCGGTCCTCCTCGCTGGCGTCGAACTTCATCTCGTCGATCAGCGTGTCCGTCGTCGACCCCATCGCGCTGACCACGACCGCCACCTCGTAGCCGGCCTCGACTGCGGTGGCAACTGAGTCTGCGGCCCGGTTGATCCGGTCGCCGTCGGCGACACTGGTCCCGCCGAACTTGACTACGATCCGCATCGGACCACCCTCTGGCGCGTCTTCCTCATGGCTGTTGGCGCTCGCTTCGTCGTCACCGTGGATAACTGTGTCCATCTGTGCCACCGGGTTTAATTTCGCCGCGCTCAAAGACGAGGTATGGAATTGCGGGACGCCGTCGAGGCCGACGCCGGACGCCTGGCGGACCTGACCGACTCCCCGCGGGATGTGATGCGCAACCTCGTCCACGACCGCACTGTGAGAGTCGCCGAACAGGGCGAGGAGATCGTCGGCTTCGTCAGCTACGACGCCCGCACCCGGACGGTGCACGTCACCCAGATCGAGGGCGAACCCGACGCCTTTCCGACACTGCTGGAGGAGCCACTGGGCTTTGCCCGCGCCGAGGGGATGGCCGTCGAGATGCTCGTCCCCGACGGCGAGCCCGAGGTCGAGGACGCCGCCATCGCCGCCGGCTTCGAGGAGACCGGCTCCGGCCCACGCTTCGAGGGGCGGCCGACGACCCGGTTGCGGACCGAGCAACCATAGACTACTTTTTTGTGCCTCGGGTGTCCTCGCGCGGCGGAGCCGCGCTGTGGCACCTCTCGGCGCAAAAAACACAGTGAAAAAAGCCGGACGCTCCCTTGCTTCGCTCGGTCGCGTCCGGGGAACCGCGCTCACTCCGTTCGCGTGGATGCTGGCCACCTGCCGCAGCCCTGCCTTTCCCCGGGTCGCGCGGTCGCGCCTGTCGCCGCGACACGCGCTCGCGGCCAGAGGGATTATCGTCCGGGCCTGTTCTCGGCTACGGCTCGACAACAATCTTGCCGACGACGCTCTCCTCCATGACCGCGCGGTGTGCCTCGGCGGCCTCCGTCAGGCCGTGTGTCCGGTCGATAGCCACCTCGAGACGGCCGTCGGCGACGAGCCGCCCGAGCCGGGTGAGGACCGGGGCTATGTCGGGCATCTCCGGCTGGGTCGCCAGGTTCGACATGCTCATCATGTGGAGGGCAAGCTCCTTCGAGCGCGCGGCGGTCACGTCCGGCAGCGTCGACTCCCCGCCGGCGATGACCGCCACGTCACCCCCCTGTGTGGCCAGTTCGACGTCGGTTCCGAGGTAGCGGTCGGGCATGTGGTCGAGGACGGCGTCGGCCCCGCCGCCCATCGCCGCCCGGGCGGCCGCCGCCAGGTCGTCACGGCCGTAGTCCAGGACTGCCCCGGCGCCGAGGGTCCGGACCACATCGTGGTGTTCGGGGCGGGCCGTCGCGACCGGTGTTGCACCCAGCGCGTCCGCCAGGCCGACGGCGACGTGTCCAACGCCGCCGTTACCCCCGTGGACGAACGCGGTCGCACCCGGTTCGAGCCCCGCGTGGTCGACAAAGGCCCGCCAGGCGGTCACCCCGACGAGTGCAACCGCCGCACCCTCGACGAAGGTCACCCCATCGGGTAGCGAGGCGAGCAGGTCGGTCGGGACGAGGGCGTAGTCGGCAAAGGAGCCGCCGGCGAACCGGTCGGTGTGGAGGCCGGTGGCAAAGACCCGGTCACCAACCGCGTAGTCGACACCTCCACCGGCGGCGGCGACCGTCCCCGCCAGGTCCGAGCCGGTCGTCTTTGGCATCGACGGAACGCCCCACGCCCTGAACTTCGCGTCGACCGGGTTGACACTCGCCGCCTCGACCTCGACGAGCACCTCCCCCCGCCCAGGCTCGGGTCGCTCGATGTCTTCGAGTCCCAGGACCCCCGGTTCGCCGGCCTCGTGGTAGCGGACTGCGCGCATGCCTGGAGGTGGACGAGCGAGGCTAAATACCTGCTGGCGACCGGTCCAGCCGTCACGGGGGCTGTCGCGGCCGGGCCGGCTACATAAAGTCGGCAATACCCGACTGCTTGCTGTTGTCGTCCTCGAAGACCCGGTCGATCCGCTTTTCCAGGACCCGCAGGCGCTGTCTGGTGTACTCGCGGGCGCCGAACTCCTCGGCGACCTGGAGGGCGGTGTCCATGTACTTGTTGACCGACCCCTCGTGGACCGTCAGGGCAACGTCCCCGCCACACTCCCGGCAGTCACCCGTCAGCGGCGGTCGACGGTACTTCTCGCCACAGCCGCGACAGAGAAACTCCTGGCTGGTAAAGGCCTTCAGGTTGCCGAGCAGGTCCGGCAGGAAGTGGTACTCGATGACCCGCTCGGCGACGTCGGCCTCGTCGACCGCCCGGAGGGTGCGGGAGATGTCCAACTGGGCGTCCATCTTCTCCTCCATCGACCCCAGGGTCTTGTACGCCGACAGCGCCGGCCCGGCCGCGATATCGCCCGTGTCGTGGGTGTGTGCAAAGCCGTGGTACTCCCCCTCCGTGCCGACCTGGTCCTC
>JAQCNN010000261.1 GCA_028275005.1 Salinirussus sp. | reverse complement strand
TCGACACCCTGTTCGAGGGCGCGCTGGCTGCGTTCGATCGTCTGGCGCTGCAGTTCGAATGTCGTCGTCACCGGGTCTGTGTAGTCCATTTTACTCACTCCTGTTGCGTTTGACGGGGATAACGACGGTCTGGACGATATCCCCCTCCTCGATGTCGAGGGCCTCCCGCTCGGCGTCCGGAATGCTGATCCGGCCACCGCTCTGGACGCGCGTCTTGAACGTCGCGGTGTTGGTCATCGCCCCGAGGTCGTTCATATCGACCCCGCCGGACATCCCCGTGAACATCTGCTTGAACAACTCCTGCTGTTGCTCGACGGCCTGCTCGCCGGTATCCTGAAACATCTCAAATACCGTCGGCGGCCACGTCGGTCCGTCACTATCCTCGGTCATCACTCAGAACGACGCTCCGTTGACAGATAAGCTTTACTTTGCGTACCATCAGAAACCATGCAATACCGTCAAGTGGCTCGACGTCGTACTGATACGGGAGTACTGATGCAACACCCGACACACACCGCCCGACGGCCGCCCGACCGACCGTCGTCCGCGGTGGACGAACCCGCGTCGCGGCTCAGGTTTGATAATCACCCACATCATTTAAGCCGGGGTACCGACAAAGGTGCTGCCGATGAGTTCTGAATCGAACGGCGCCGGGCTGCTTGACACGTGGACGGAAACCTCGTCCTACGTGTTCGACAGCGTGATCGCCGCGAACCGGGCGGCCTTTGCGGCCTTCGGCGTCGAGCCGTCCGAGGACGAGGAGGATGAGAACGAGGGGACCGAGGCCGGGACAGCGACCGACAGCGGCCAGGTCGAGGCCGCCGAGGACCTCGACAGCTGGGACGTGAGCCTGGCGGCCGAGGAGGCCGACGACCTCGGGGTCGGCCACCGCTTCGAGTTCACGAAGACGATCTCCGAGGAGGATGTCGACAGCTTCGCCGCCGCCAGCGGCGACACGAACCCGCTCCACCTCGACGACGAGTTCGCCGAGGACACCCGGTTTCGGGGCCGGATCGCCCACGGCACCCTCGTCGGTGGGCTCATCAGCGCCGCGCTCGCACGCCTCCCCGGCCTCGTGATCTACCTCTCACAGGACCTTGAGTTTCACAGCCCGGTCCGGATCGGTGACCGCGTCACCGCCGAGTGTGAGATCGTCGAGGGCCTGGGCAACGACCAGTTCCGGCTCACCACCCGCGTCATGAACGGCGACGACATCGCCATCGACGGCGAGGCCGTCATCATGGTCGACGGCTAACTGTTTCCCTCGTAGGCACCGTCACGCTCGAGGCGACCCCGCTCGCGGACGACCGCCGGCGTCCGACACCGGCCGGGCTCACCGGTCGCCTGTGGCACGGTGCAGTTGTTGCAACTCTCACACAGTGCCCGCCCCCCGCCGTTCCCGTCCGTCCCGAGCAGCCGCGCCCCCAGCCGCGGTTCCGCGTAGAAGGGCCGTCCCATGCCGGTCAGCTCGCAGGCGTCACCGAGGAGCCGGTCACACTGCTCGCCGGTTCGCAGCCCCCCCTCACAGAGCACCGGCACGTCCACCGCCTCGCGCACCTCCCGGCAAAACCGGGCGTTCCAGCCCGGCTCCGGGGGATTTCGCCGCGCGTCCAGCCAGGTGAGCGCCCGGACCGCCTGCGCGCGCAGACGCCCGCCAAAGGCCGCCGCGTAGTCGTCCTGGAGACCCTCGGCGGCCCACGCCCGCGCCGGATACCGGCCGCGGACGACACTCGTGTCCCAGTAGACAGACACCTCTACGGGCACCACCGCGTCGAACCCCGCATCCGCGAGCCGGCGGGCCACCCGTCTGCCGTCCCGCCGCGAGAGCGACCGCCGCACGAAGGGCGGCGCACGGGTCTCGGCGGGCACCTTCGTCACCAGGGGTATTCCCCCCGCCTGCGAGCGGACCGCGTCCCGAACCGCGAGCAGGAACTCGACGCCGTCGCCAAAGCGGTCATCCCGGCGGTTGTAGTACGGCGAGAGAAACTGCTGGAGGATCCCCATGTTCGCCCCCGAGAGGTGGACGCCGTCGTAGCCGGCGTCGGCGGCGTAGCCCGCCGCCCGGCCGAAGGCCTCGGCCAGTTCCTCCACCGCCGCCGTCGAGAGCACGTCCGGCCGGAGGTCGACGAGCCCCGCACGGTCGGCCAGCCGGAGCTGCCAGGGCGGCCGCGAAACCGCCGGCTGCGGGCCGGCCTCGTGGTCGGCGTGCCACAGTCCCAGACTCCGGATCCCGCCGTGACCGAGCTGGACGAAGATCCGGCTGCCGTGGTCGTGGATCCGGTCGGTCAGCCGCTCGCAGCGCGCGACGAACTCGGGGTCGTGGACCCGGGTCATGTTGGGCGCGGCACAGCCGCCCTCCGGGGTGACGATACTCGCCCCCTGGAAGATGAGACCGACCCCCGAGGCGGCGGTCGGCTCCAGCTCCCGAACGAGGGTGTCGACCGCGCCGGGGCCGTTTCCTGCACACTCCAGCAGCGGAGCGCGGTAGAGCCTGTTTGGGATAGTAACCCCCCCGATATCCACCGGGTCAGTCAGCGCCGACATTGGCCCCTCTCGTCGGTCGACGGGCTAAGACCTGTCGGGGTTCCGCGCAGTACCCTCGCCGGGACCCCGCCGTCACCGCCAGGGGTTCGAGACCAGGTCGCCCTGGACCCCGGCACCGACCTCGAGACAGGCCGCTGTTGCCGGTGCCGCCACGCAGGACAGGACGTACCCGTCCGCCAGGTGGTGGTCTTTGAGCGCCCGCGGCGGCCGACGGTGGCTCACCTCGCCCTCGAGCAGCAACGCGGTGCAGGTGCCACAGGCGCCGGTCCGGCAGCCAAACGGGAGGCCGAGACCGGCCGCCTCCGCGGCGTCGAGCACCGGCTCGTCCTCGCCGACCTCGACCGTCTCCCGCCGGTCGCTGTCGCGCCAGCACAGCCGGACCTCAATCACTTCTGTCCCGGTCACTGCCAGACGTCGCTCGTACAGTCGCCGTCGGGCCAGCGGATCTCGTGGGCGCGGGCCGGCCCCTCGGGCAGGTC
>JAQCNN010000253.1 GCA_028275005.1 Salinirussus sp. | reverse complement strand
AATCTTCCCGAGGTGTCTGACGGCCGTCTGTCGGGCGTCGGTCGCTCTCCGAATGATAATGGTTAAGTTCGGTTCCCACTGTATCACAGATATCCGCCCTTAGCTCAGACTGGTAGAGCAGTCGACTGTAGATCGACTTGCCCCCCGTTCAAATCGGGGAGGGCGGACTTTTCCTGCGAACGATAGTGAGCAGTGAAAAGCCCATCCCGACACTGTTTGAACACGCCAGTCGCAGCCCCGGGAGCGCAGCGAAGCGAGCACCCCGGAACGTCTGGCATCTGTTCAAATCGGGGAGGGCGGACTGCTTTTCCGCGAGTCGAACGGCGAGCGGAAGGCACATTCAACCGACACGATTTGAGCCTGGAGGTCACAGCCCGCGCAGTGGAGCGAGCAGGAATGTCTTCTTCCGTTCAAATCGGGGAGGGCGGATTTTCTCACCAGACGATTGGGAGCCGAGCGGAGCCGCCCTAGCTATATACAGGCCGGGCTGTACGGTAGTAGTACCTGTGAGCGAACACATCAATCTCCCCGGCTCCGACGGGGAACCGACGTCGGACGCGACGTACGCCGACCGTCTCGACGACCTCGAGGGGGCGACACTCGCCTACGTCGACTGGGGGAAGCCAAACGGTGAGGAGCTGTACGACTGCTTCGAGCGCCGCTTCACCGAGGAGTTCGGTATCGACGAGCTGCGGTATTACCGGAAACCGACGCCGTCGAGCCCGATCCCGGGCGAGCTCATGACGGAGATCATGGCCGCGGAGCCGGACGGCGTCATCCTCGCGATCGCCGACTGTGGGTCGTGTAACTCCTCGGTCGTCGTCGACGCGAAGACCGTCGAGGAGAGGGGGGTCCCGACCGTCCAGGTCATCACCGACAAGTTCCTCGACCTGAACACCAGGATCGCAGAGAGCTACGGCTACGAGAAGCTCCCGCTGATCACGGTCGACCACCCGACCCGCTACCTCGACAGCGAGGAGGTCGACACACTGGCCGAGCGGATCCAGTGGAGCGTCCACACCCAGCTCACCTGCGAGGAGTGTCTGCTCGGCCCCGCTGACGATGGATAACGTCCCGACCGAGCCCGAGGAGCTCTTCGAGTACCTCCACGAGAACGAACTCTCGGATGGGCTGCCCGTCATTCCGCCGACGGACGAGCGCGTCGCGGACATGCTGGCCCGCGTCGACCGGCCGGGCGATGAGTTACTGCTGGAGATCCCCACCAGTTTCAACGAGCTCACCGTCGAGTCGCTGGCGAGCTGTGCCGTCATGGCCGGCTGCCGGCCGGACTACTTTCCGGCCGTGCTCGCGGCCTTTGATGGCCTGGCGGAGTGGCCGAACCTCCGGGCGGTGATGGCCACCACGAGCGGCTTCTGTCCGGCCGTGATTCTCAACGGCCCGGTCAGAGACGACCTCGATGTGAACTGCGGGACCGGTCTGTTCGGCCCCGGTTACCGCGCCAACGCGACGATCGGCCGGGCGGTCAGTCTCGCCTTCATCACTGTTGGTCGTGTCTACCCCGGGACCGGGACAAAGGCAACACACGCGCACCCGGGTCGGTACACGTACTGTTTCGGCGAGTTCGAGGAGCACAGTCCGTGGGACCCGCTGCACACCGACACGGCGGACCTCGACCCGGGGACGAGCGCTGTCACTGTCTACCCCGCACACTCCCCGCACCTGCTCGACGAGGGGATCGGTCCGGACCCGGACGACGAGGACATCCTCGAGGGGCTGGCTCACGGCGCCACGGAGTCGGCGATGGGGCCGTCCACGATGCCCGGCCAGATGCTGTTCGTCCTGGGACAGGACCACGCGGGGCGTCTGGGTCGGGACTACGAGAAAGCGGAGATACAGTCGTATCTCTACGACAACTGCCGGTGGGGGGATGACAACCCGCTGTTGCGCTCACCGGCGGACGCCCTGGTCATGGTCGCCGGCGGGATTGGCAACTACTCCTCGGTCATACACTCGATGACGGCCGCCGGCAACGACGCGGCGACGGTGCCGATACCGGAGTGATACTGCCGGCTGTACGTCTGTAACGAATTTCGCGACCCCGGGGTCGCGGATAGCTTCAACCAGTTACAGCCAGCAGTATGACCCCTCGGGGCAGGTCGGTGTGCCAGCCCCACAGGCCGGGACGCTGAGCGTGCGCCCGGACGGCCGTTCCGACACGAAGTGATAGTCACAGTATGTGTGCGTTCGATTTCATCAGATGAAGTATCTATCAATCTTCCTTACAGGTGCCTCGAGTGGACCCGCGGTTGGCGGGCAAACCGGTCGTCGCTCGGAGCCGTCGTCGCGATGAGCGCCGAGTCGTACGAACGGCCAAACCGCAGTATGGGACGGCGAAAAATTGGCGTAAACTATCTGCCCGGTTTTTATCTCCGCCGTCCCTCGGGATAGATGTGGTCGCGATGGGTGTCCTAGACAGGGCAAAGGAGGTGTCAGGTCTCTCGAGCGGGGATGGGGAGCCGCCGCCGTACATCTGTCTCGCCTGCGAGACGCCGTTCGAGGTCCAACACCACAGTTGTCCTGCCTGTGGGAGTTTCGATATTCGCCGGTCGAAGTGGGTCACGGAGTGAACCGTCGGCGAGGGTGCCGCCGTGTTCACGCCGGCAGTAGCCACAGGCACGGCCTGCCCGGAGCCCACGATTCAAGTGCACCTGTGGCAAGGGGGAGATAGTGGCAGTTTCGTTCGACCTCTTCGGCACGCTCGTCGCACAGGACCGCCCGACGGAACCGTGGGACGCCGTCGCCACGGAGTTGCGGGCACGGGAGGTCTCGGTCCCCGAGGACTGGGAGGCCGCCTACCGGACGTCGCACACGGACCTCGACCCCGGCCGCGAACAGTCGCTGGTTGCTCACGTCCGGGCCGCGCTCGCGAGTCGCGGGGTCGACACCGGCAGGGACGTCGTCCGTGACGCCCTGCTCGCCGCCTTCGACGCGCCGGTCGAGACCCGTCCGGGGGCGTCCGAGGCGCTCGCGGCCGCCCGCGAGCACGGCCCCGTCGGACTGCTCTCGAACTGTAGCCTCCCCGGCCTCGCCGGCAGAGCCCTCGCACAGACCGAACTGACCGTCGAGACGGTCGTCACCAGTGTCGGCTGTGGCTGGCGCAAGCCACACGACCGGGCCTTCGAGGTGGTGGCCGAGGAGTTGGGTGTCGCGGTGTCGGAGCTGGTCCACGTCGGTGACGACCCCCGGGCCGACGGTGGCGGCCGGACGGCCGGCGTGACGGTCGTCCTGACCGACGACGTCCCGCTGTCGGCGTTTCCCGGGTGGCTGGAGGAGCGGTGATGGCGCCACTCGGCTCGCTGGCTGTCGGCGGCGCGCTCGTCCTCGACGGTGTCGTCGGTGAACCCCCCAGCCGTCTACACCCGGTTGCCTGGTTCGGCCGGACTGTCCCGGACCGGGAGGGCGGGCGGCCGGTACTCGCCGGCGGGCTCCTGGCGCTCGTGTGGCCGCTCGTCGCCGCCCTGGCGACCGGTGGGACAGTTGCGCTCGCAGGACGGGTCGACCCGCTGGCGGCCGCCGCTGTCGGCGGGCTCGCACTGTTCGTGACGACCAGTCTCCGGCGGCTACTCGTGACAGTCCGCCGGGTCGTCGCGCTCACCGAGTCCGACCCCGACCGGGCGCGGACCGAACTCCGGGCGCTGGCCGGCCGCGACGCCGCCGACCTCTCCCCGGGCCAGGTTCGGAGCGCGGCCGTCGAGAGCCTCGCCGAGAACCTCGCGGACGGGCTGGTCGCGCCGCTTCTGTGGTACGCCGTCTGTGCGGCCGTGGCGGGGCTGGCGGGTGCGGGCGCCGTCGGGGCGCTGGCTGTCGGCTGTGGCGCCGCCGCGTGGGTGAAGGCGGTGAACACGCTGGACTCGATGCTCGGCTACCGGGGCCGGCCGGTCGGGCGTGTCCCCGCCCGGCTTGACGACGCGGTCATGTGGGCCCCGGCCCGGGCGAGCGCGCTCCTGCTCGCGGCCGCAACCGGTCGGCCACGGGCGCTCCTCCGCACACAGCCGTGGCTCCCTGCCGTCCCCTCGCCGAACTCCGGGTGGCCGATGGGGACGCTGGCGGCGGCCCTGGAGGTTCGGCTGGAAAAGCCCGGCGTCTACACCCTCAACCCGGAGGGGCGACTGCCGAACGCCGCGACGACCCGGGCCGCGCTGGTCCGGACAGGTGCGGCCGGGCTCGTCGCCTACGGGCTCGCGGCGGTGGTGCCGTGGTCCTGAGCGGGCTGCGCGGCGCGGTCGGCTTTCTGACCCGTGTCCCGGTCGGCCACAGCGAGCGTGCCTGGGAGGGGCTGGCCGGCCGGCCCGGGCTGTTCGTCCCGGTCGGCTACGCCGTCGGCGCGGTCGCCGGCCTGGCGCTCGTGTTACCCCTGCCGGCGCCGACTGTTGCTCTCCTCTACCCCCTGGTGCTGGTGGCGATTACCGGGATCAACCACGCCGACGGCCTCGCGGACCTCGGTGACGCCGCCGTTGTCCACGGCGGCCCGGAACGCCGCCGCGAGGTGATGGCCGACACGACCCTCGGGGTGGGTGCGGCCGTCGCCGTCGGGCTCGGGGTCCTCGGACTCGGGCTCGGCGCGTTCGCAGCCGCGAGCCTCCCCTGGCGGGTCGCACTCGGCCTGGCCGTCGCGGGCGAGGTTGGCGCGAAGCTGTCGATGGTCGTCCTCGCGGGCGCCGGCGAGGCCAGCCACGAGGGGCTCGGGTCGACGTTCACCGGTGCGGGTCGGGGGGCAGTCCTCGCCGGACTCGTCCTCGCGACCCCGGCCGCGGCGGCGACCGTTCCCTCGCCGGCCGCGGCGGCGGCGGTCGTGGCCGGGCCGGTCGTTGCCCTGCTCCTGTTGGTCTGGGCGCGCCGGAACCTCGGCGGGGTCAACGGCGACGTCTTTGGCGCGACCAACGAACTGGCCCGGGTCGTGGCACTGCACGCGGGGGTGGTCACGTGGACGCTCTCCTGATGTGTGGCGGCCGGGGTACCCGGCTGGGCGCCCCGGAGAAGCCACTCGTCGAGGTGGGTGGTCTGCCGATGGTGGCGGCGGTCCGCCGGGCGCTGGGCGCCAGCCGGGTCGAACGGGTCTACGCCGTCACCGCACCCCACGCCCCCGAGACGGCGGCGGCTCTCGACTGCCCGCAGGTCGAGGCGCCCGGTGACGGCTACGTCCCGGACCTCCAGCACGCGCTGGCCGACGACCGAGTCACGGAGCCGGTCCTGACAGTTGCCGCCGATGTCCCGCTGCTCACCGCGGCGGCGGTCGACCACGCGCTCGACGCCGGCACGGGGGCGACGACCGTCGCGGTGCCTGTCGGGCGCAAGCGCGCACTCGGGGTCAGCGCCGACACGACCTTCCGGGTCGACGGGCGACGACTCGCACCCTCGGGGCTGAACATCGTCGGTGCGGGCGAGGGGCTCGTGGTCGCGACCGACACCGGGCTGGCGGTCAACGTCAACCGACCCCGTGACCTCCGGCGGGCGCGGTGGCTCGCCGCAAGCGATTAGTCCGCCGGGACGTTTGCACGGACGATGGACAGTGAGGCCTTGGCCCGCCTGGAGGCAGGTGTCCACCACGGGAGCCGCGATGACCCCGAGGTGGTGGATTTCAGCGCCAACACGAACCCCCGAGCCCCGGCGGGTGTGGCGGGGGTCTACGGGAGCGCCCTCGCCGCCGCCGGCTCCTACCCCGACGACGGCTACCCCGAGTACCGCCGGGCCGCCGCCGACGCCGTCGGCTGTGCCCCCGAGGATATCGTCCCAACACCGGGCGGGCTGGCGGCCATCCGGCTAGCCGTCGCGGCTGCGGTCTCGCCGGGCGACGCCGCGCTGGTCGCTGCACCCTCCTTTGCCGAGTACGCCCGCGAGGTCCGCCTCCAGGGCGGTGAGCCCGTCTTCCGCGCCCACGACGAGGTCCTCGACGCCGACCCGGCGGGCCACGCGCTGGCGGTCGTCTGCACCCCGAACAACCCCACCGGCGAGGCCTACGCCCCGGAGCGGCTCCGGGCCTTTGCCGACCGCTGTCACGCCGCAGGAACGGTCCTGCTGGTCGACGAGGCCTTCCTCGGGTTCACCGACCGGCCGTCGCTTGCGGGCCACGCGGGCGTCGTCGTTGCCCGCTCGCTCACCAAACTGTACGGTCTGCCGGGGTTGCGCGCCGGCTACGCGGTCGCAACCGACGAGTTGGGCGACCGGCTGGCGACCGCCCGACCGACCTGGGCGCTGGGGACACCCGCGGCGGCTGTCGGGGCCCACTGTATGCGCCAGCGGGCCTTCGTCGCCGCGACCCGTGAGCGCGTCCGGGCCGAGCGAGCCCGGCTGCGCGGCCGGCTGTCCGCCCGCTTCGAGGTCTATCCCTCGGACGCGCCCTTTCTCCTGCTGGCGGTGCCGGACGTTGAGGCCGTCCAGCGGGAGGTGCAGGCAGCCGGTGTCGCGGTCCGGGACGCCCGGACGTTCCGGGGGCTGGACAGTCACGTCCGCGTTGCCGTCCGGACACCCGCGGAGAACGACCGGCTCCTGGAGGCACTCGATGTTTGAGGCCGAGCGCAGGGACGGGGTCTGCCGGCTCGCGTCCCCGGGGACACGGTGGCTGGTCACCGGGCCAGAGGGGGGGTACCGGCAGGCGGAGGTGGCCTACAACATCTCGGTGCCGGAGGGGTTCGACCGCGAGGACCCCGCGGCTTACGCCGCCGAACGCCGCCGTAGGGCCGGCTTCGAGGCACCCGGGCCGGGGCTGTTGACCGGTGTGGAGATGCGCCACGCCCGCGGAGCACGCGCGGACGGGGTCTGTGTGGTCGCCACCGCAGGGCTCTCGAACCCCGTCGCCCTGGCCGGCAGCGAGGCCGCCGGGGCGGCGCCGGGCGGGGACGACACCCGGCCGGACGGTGCGAGCCCGGGCCCAGGGACGGTCAACCTCCTCGTCGGGGTCGACCGGGCGCTGGCCGACGGGACGCTCGCGACGCTGTTGGCGACCGTCGTGGAGACAAAGGCAGCAACACTCCAGGCCGCGACCGGGTTCACCGGTACCACGTCGGACGCGGTGGCGGTCGGCTGTGACCCCGACGGCACCCCGACCCCCTTCGCCGGGGGCGCGACCACCGTGGGCCGGGTGACCCGTGCCTGTGTGCGCCAGGCTGTCGAGGCGGCGGTCGAGGCCCGCGGGTCGGTCCCCGACAGCGTGGCCGGCGCCGAACACGGCGCGGTGCCGGCAGCGACCCCGGAGGTGTTTCGGGTCTGACGAAAGTGTCTTTTAGCTACCGCAACGTGAGTTGGTATGGAACGCACAGTCGACCCCCAGCCGATCGCGCCCGCGGCCCCCGAGGAGTTCGGCATGGTGCAGGTCTGGTGGGGGACGGGCAAGGGGAAGACGACCGCCGCGTTAGGGATGGGGATGCGGGCGGCCGGCCACGGCTACCGCGTCCACGTCCTCCAGTTCATGAAAGGCGGGGCCGGGACCGTCGATGACATCCGCGGGGAGTACAACGCCATGGCGGCCATGCCGGGGATGAGCTACGAGAACGCCGGCCACTACGGCTGGCACGGCCGTCTCGATAGCTCCGACGACGAGGCCCACGAGGCCCACGCCGACGCGGCGCTGGCCCGGGCCCGTGACCTGCTCGAGGCCTCGACACGGGCCGACCTCACCGACTCACTCGCCCTGGACGGGCCACCCGAGGACGGCGTCCACATGCTCGTCCTCGACGAGGTGCTGTACGCCGCCAACCGCGGGCTGGTCGCCGAGGAGGAGGTCCAGGGGCTGGTCGACGGCAAGCCCGCCGACCTCGAACTGGTGTTGACGGGCGGCCACGAACACCCCGAGTACGCCACGGAGGTCGCGGACCTCGTGACGAACGTCGACAAGGAGGTCCACCCGATGGAGGCCGGCCAGGGCGCCCGACAGGGGACCGAGTACTGACCGGCGGATGGCCGAGACGCTGCTCGTCGCCGGCACCGCCAGCCACGTCGGCAAGTCGACGGTGGCGACGGGGCTGTGTCGCCTGCTCGCCGACCGCGGTGTCGATGTCGCCCCGTTCAAGGCCCAGAATATGTCGAACAACGCCCGCGCCGTCCCCCGGTCGAGCGGCGACGGCGAGGGTGAGGTCGGTGTCTCACAGTACGTCCAGGCCCGCGGGGCCCGGGTGGCGCCGACGACCGACCACAATCCGGTCCTCCTGAAACCGACGGGCGATGGGCGCTCCCAGGTCGTCCTCGACGGCGAGGCCGTTGGCCACGTCGAGGCCGGAGCGTACTACGAGAGCTACTGGGAGCAGGCCCGCGAGACCGCCCGGGCCGCCCACGCCCGGCTGGCGGCCGCCCACGACGTCGTCGTCGCGGAGGGTGCCGGCTCTATCGCCGAGGTCAACCTCCAGCACCGCGACCTCGCAAACGTCGAGACCGCCCGCTTTGCCGACGCCGACATCCTGCTCGTGGCGGATATCGAGCGCGGCGGCGTCTTCGCACACGTCTACGGCACGCTGGAACTGATGCCGACGGACCTCCGTGAGCGTGTGGCCGGCGTCCTCATCACGAAGTTCCGCGGGGACCGGTCACTGCTCGCCGACGGTGTCGCGGAGCTCGAGGAGCGCACCGGCGTCCCCGTCCTCGGCGTGCTCCCCTACGAGGACCCCGGGCTCCCCGAGGAGGACAGCGTCGGGCTCCCGGCCGCGGGCGAGCGGGCGGTTCGCGGCGCCGACGACGGCGTGCCAGAGGCGCAGGCGGTCACCGTCGCCGTCCCCCGTCTCCCACGGGTCTCGAATTTCACCGACTTCGGGCCGCTGGCCCGCGAGCCCGGGGTCCGGGTCGCCTTCGTCCCCCTCGGTGACGAACTCGACACGGCCGACGCGGTCGTCCTTCCGGGGACGAAACACACCGTCGCGGACCTGCGCGCGCTCCGGGAGGCGGGCATGGCCGAGCGGGTCCGGGCCCTCGACGGGCCGGTGGTGGGGCTCTGTGGCGGCTACCAGCTACTCGGCGAACGGGTTGTCGACGCGGGCGTCGAGGCCGGGGACGACGCGGCCGTCGAGGGCCTCGGGCTCCTGCCCGTCGAGACCCGCTTCGAGGCGGACAAGCGGGTCCAGCGAGTGACCCGTGCCCTCCAGCCCGTGGCGCCGCTCACCGGGGCCACAGGCGAGGTGTCGGGGTACGAGATCCACCTGGGTCGGACAGAGCTGACCGGCGAGGCGGCCAGACCGTTCGACGGGGAGGGGGCGGCGACCGACCGCGTCCTGGGCACGTATATGCACGACCTCTTCGCCAACAGGGTCGTCCGGGAGGGGTTTCTCGACCGCGTCGTCGCGGCCGCCGGCGTCGAGCGGCCGGTGACCGGAGCGGGTTCGGGAGGGGCGGACACCGCCTCCCCGCACGACCGCGCGGCCCGGCTCGTCGGGGAACACACCGACCTTGATCCCCTCGGGGCCATCGACGGGCCGCTGTAGGCCGTCGGGGCCGGCGGGTCGCCTCAGAATCCGTCGAGGACCTGCTCGGCGAGGGCGGGGTCCTCGAGGTCGAGCGCCAGGGAGACCCGGTCGGCGAGGTCGCCGTAGGTCTCGGTGAGGGCGTCGGCGAGTTCGTCCGGGTGTGCCTCGACGGCAAAGGCGTCCATCATCTCGTCGGTGACCAGACCGGCCATCTCCTCCCACTTGCCCTCCTTCGAGAGTTCGTGGAGTTCGCGGCCGGTGTCGACCCAGTCGTGGTGGGCCATGACGTCCTTGTAGGTCGGGGTGCTGGCGTAGAAGGCCACCCGCTGGCGGACCTCCTGGCGCTGGCGCTCGCGCTCGGCCTCGTCGCGGCCGGTGACCACGAACGGGCTGGCGGAGATACTGACCTCGTCGAGCGAGCGGCCGGCGTGGTCGGCCCCCTCCTGGAGGCGTGGCTGGACGACCTCCCGGGTGTAGGAGGGGGTGTTGAACGAGTGGAGTGCGATCCCGTCACAGATCTCTCCGGCCATCCGGATGTTGTACTCGTTGACCGCGGCGATGTAGACGGGGATATCGGGGTCGTCGATCGGGCCGGGGTTGAACGTGTCCGTCAGCAGCGAGAACTCGTAGAACTCCCCCTCGTAGTCGAGGCGCTCGCGGTTCTCCTGGAACGCGTCCCAGATGTGTCGGAGTGACTCGACGACCTCCCGGAGACGCGGGCCGGGTGACTCCCACTCGAAGTCGACGCTGAACCGGCGCTGGTTGTGCGCGCGCACCTGCGTCCCCAGGCCGAGGATGAATCGCCCGTCACTGTAGGCCTGCAGGTCCCAGGCCTGCTGGGCCAGGACCATCGGACTCCGGGTGAATGCGGTGGCGATCCGGGTCCCAAAGTGGGTCTCCTCGGTCCGGTCCGCGACCACCGGAAGCGGCGCGAAGGAGTCGTGTTCGGTCTCGGGGTTCCAGAGGCAGTCAAAGCCGGCCTCGTCGGCCCGCTCGGCGGTGTCGCCGACACCCTTCGTCAGCCCGTTGATGCTGGCATCGACCTGTAAGTCAGCCATATGCCGTCGAGATGTGGACCAGTCTCAAAAAATCACGGGGCTAATGCTGTCGGACGTAACCTTGTAAATAGATTCGCCACCCCGGGGTGGCGAAATTCTTGAATGGCTTACGTCCGGCAGTATAAGCGACCCGGGTGTGCCAACGGTTCAGAGCAGTGGCTCGCGGGGAGGTCACGGCGACCGGAACCGACAGGTAGCCCCGGGGCGAGAACGGAGACGATGAGCAACACCGGACGTGACCGGTCGACGACACCACAGGGCCGGCCGACTGTGGCCGCCACGGAGGACGTATGGATATCCTGCTGACGAACGACGACGGGGTCGACGCCCCTGGTATCGAGGCGCTGGCGGACGCCCTCTCGGAGATAGGCGAGGTGACGGTCGTCGCCCCGGCGCGCGACCAGAGCGCAGTCGGTCGCGGGCTCTCCTACGGCCGGATGGGGCCCGACCAGGCCAACGAGGGTGACATCGGCATCGACGCGGCCGACGAGGAGCCGTTTACCGTCACCATCCCCTACGAGGAGCGTGCCCTGGGTTACGCCATCCACGGAACCCCCTGTGACTGTGTGATCCTCGGGGCACGGACCTTCGACCCGGACGTGGTGGTCTCGGGCTGCAACCCCGGCGCGAACCTGGGCGTCCACGTCCTCCCGCGGTCGGGGACCGCGAGCGCCGCCGAGGAGGCGGCCTGTCTGGGCGTGCCCGGCGTCGCAGTCTCGATGGACGGGCTCGGCCACGACCGCTCGAGCCTTGGGGTCGAGGACTTCGAGCGCGCCTGCCGGGTGGGCCGCCGGGTCGTCGAGCGGGCCGTCGAGGGTGACGCCTTTGCCCACACCGACTATCTGAACGTCAACGTCCCCGGGCCGGACGCCGCCGTCACCGGCGTGGCGGTGACCCGGGCGACCCCGGAGTACGACATGCACGCCGACCTGACCGACGGGGGGTTCCGGCTGCACAACCCGCTGTGGGCGGAGATGGCCGCCGGTGAGATCCCCGACGGACGGGGGACCGACCGGCACGCGCTACTGGAGGGACGGGTCAGTGTCTCGCCGCTGTCGCTGCGGTCCGCCGACGACGCCGGATTCGAGGAGCTGGAGCCGCTGTTCGACGCTGTCACAGACTGAGCCGGCCGTCACCGGCAACAGTCGGGCGCGACGACACTGCCCCCGACCCGGCCGAGACCGGACGCCTCGGGCGAGGGTTTTTGTACCGAAGGGCGGACAGATGACGGCATGGTGGAGACGTTCGCCGTCGCCAGCGGGAAAGGGGGGACCGGCAAGACCACCACCACGCTCGCGCTGGGGATGGCGCTCGCCGACGAGTACGACGTGACCGTCATCGACGCCGACACCGGGATGGCAAACGTCCTGTTCCACACCGGGCTGTCGGACATCGAGACGACGCTACACGAGGTGCTCGCCGGCGAGGCACCCGTCACGGCGGCCACCTACAGCCGCTTCGGGATGGAGGTGGTCCCCTGTGGCACCTCACTTGCGGGCTTTCGCGAGAGCGACCCCGCGCGCCTCCGGGCGGTCGTCGCCGACCTCGCCGCCGACACCGACGTCATCCTGCTCGACGCGCCGGCCGCGCTGGGCAGCCGGCAGGGGGTGTTGCCGGTGGTGCTCGCGGACCGGGTGGTGGTGGTGCTCCAGCCGACTATCCCCTCGCTGTCGGACGGCCTCAAGGCCCAGGAGTACGCCCACACCTACGACACGGCGGTCGCGGGGTTACTGTTCAACCGGGTGACCGACGACGCCAATATCGGGCCGGTCAGCGAGAGGGCCGAACGCTACTTCGAGGGGGAGACGCTGGCGACAGTTCCCGAGCGCGAGGTCGTCCGGGCCGCACGGCGGGCCGGCGAGCCGCTGCTCGCACACGCGCCGGAGTCGGAGCCGGCAGTAGCCTACCGGGAGGCGGCGGCGGCGCTCGGGGT
>JAQCNN010000245.1 GCA_028275005.1 Salinirussus sp. | reverse complement strand
GCCCCGGTCCCGTGCGTACACGACCATGGCACTGCGCTCGACACCCGAATCGGCCTTCGAGGCGGTCCCAAACTACGACTACGAGCCCCGCTCGGTCATTATCGACGCGCCCGGCAACCCGGAGATGGCGTACATCGACACCGACCCCGACGGCGACAGCGAGGAGACGTTTCTCTGTCTCCACGGCGAGCCGACCTGGGGCTTTCTCTACCGGAAGATGGTCCCCACACTGGCCGAACGCGGTCGCGTGGTCGTCCCCGACGCCATCGGTTTCGGCCGCTCGGACAAGTACACCGAGCGTGCGGAGTACGACTACGACCTCCACTACGACGCCACCGAGCAGTTCGTCGAGGAGTTGGGGCTGACCGATATCACCCTCGTGTGTCAGGACTGGGGTGGGATCGTCGGCCTGCCCGTCGCGGTCAACAACGAGGAGCGCTTCGCCCGGCTGGTTCCGATGAACACCGACTGCCCGACCGGCGAGGCGAGGATGGCCGAGGAGTGGTACGACTTCCGCGACTTCGTCGAGCGGGCCGACGAACTCCCCGTCCCGATGCTGATCGACAACGCCACCGACAGTGACCTCGCCGACGACGTGCTGGCGGCCTACGAGGCCCCGTTTCCCGATGAGGAACTGAAGGCGGGCGCCCGGGAGTGGCCGGACATGGTCCCCCGCGCGGACGGCGGGGACGGCGCCGAGGTCACGAGCGCCGCCCGCGAGCGGCTGGCCGAGTGGGAAAAACCCGCATTCGTCCTCTTTGCGGACTCGGACCCGATCACGAGGGGGGCGCGGGACCCGCTGCGGGAGCTGATCCCGACCGCCGGCGACCAGCCCGACGTCTGGGTCGAGGGTGCGATGCACTTCCTCCAGGAGGACGCCGGCGAGGCGATCGCCGAGGAGATTGTCGAGTTCGTCGACCGAACCCCGCTGTAGCGTCCAACAGTCCACGACAGCCCCGCGTACCGGTCGTCACAGCGCACACCACGGTCAGCTACGCGGGTCCCGGTCCGGGCCGGGATACTCACCGCCCTCGACAGCCTCGTACAGTGAGGCCGGGTCGAACAGGGTGAGAAAGGCTGCCGGCGTGCGCAGGCTGACCTGGACGTACGGCCGCAGCGAGAGGTTCGCACCCGCGGAGGTGACCCCCTCGTCGAAGGAGAGGACGTGCGCCGCGTTTCCCTCGTAGGCAGATGCGAGTGCGGGGTGGTCGTCGGCGGCGTGGTCGACGAGGACACACTCGGAGGCGGCCCGGTCGCGCCAGTCGGCCGCCAGGGGCTCCGTTGCCAGCGCCGCGATAACGGCCTCGGCGTCGTCGAGTAGCCGGTCGCTGGCAACCAGGTCGACCCAGGAGTGGGCCCGGACGCGGTCGAGTGCCTCGCGGGCCGGTCCGTCGGAGAGGAGGTCCGCGGCGAGAACGTCGGCGTCGGCGACGACACGTGCGGGGTCGGGGTCAGTCATCGACACCTTGGTCGTCGGTCTCGGTGCCGCGGCGGTCGGCAAGGGTCTCGCGGACCTGCCGCTCGGGAGTGTCGGGCGCACGGTCAAACAGGGCCTCCCAGGTCGCGGTCATACCTGTCGTGAGGATAGCGGTCGGCAAAAGCCCGGCGACAGACACGCGTCTGACGGGTATTCAAGTGGCCATAGCGAGTTCACTGTGGTGGGCGCGCCGACGGCCACACCCTTCCCATCCACCCCACAGCGCGCCCGGACACCCTGACCCACCCCGTCGCCCGCAGTGGCGGGCGACACTCCCGATTTTGAGACCGCCCGGAACACGGCGAGACGTGAACAGCTAACACGTTTTCGATAATTCCGGTAATCTAATATGAGACAGCCCCACACATGGGAACAGTCATGAGCCGATACGCAGACGACAGCCGCGACATGCGGCTAGACCCGGATTCGTTCGCGCAGGGCTACTTCAAAAACGCCGTCTACCGCCACTGGGACCCCCATGCGGACATCCCCCAGGAGCTGCTCGAGCAGGACCGGGAGCGGCTCACCGACCGCGACCAGACCGAGCCACAGTTCGACGCGTTCCGCCGGACGATCGCCCTCTTTGGCGCCGGCGAGGAGGCCGTCACGGAGGACCTGGCGCCGCTGATGATGGCGCTCGACGATATCAACAAGCAGATGTTCATCTCCTCGCAGATCTACGAGGAGGCAAAGCACGCCCAGTTTTTCGACCGCTACTGGCGGGAGGTCATCGACCCCGTCGCGGAGGCAAACGGCTTCGAGGTGACCCGGCCGACCGACGACCGCTACTTCAACGACGCGTACGTCGAGCTGTTCGACCGGACCGACGAGGCGATGGAGCGGCTGCTGACCGAGGATACCCCCGAGAGCCGTGTGGAGGCGTACTGCCACTACCACCTGGCCATCGAGAGCGTCCTGGCACAGACCGGCTACTACGGTATCCAGGGGTCGTGGTCGCCGAGCGGCCCCGACATGGAGCCGCTGGGCGAGCCGGTTCACCTCGAGGGGCTGGTCGAGGGGATCACCCGTATCCGCTCCGACGAGGGTCGTCACGTCGGCTTCGGTATGCAGGAGGTCCAGGGCCACGTCGGCCGCGGCGAGGTCGACGGCGCGGTCGTCCGTGACACGCTCGAGGAGCTGCTGCCGCTGATCGCGGGGACCGTTGGCAACGACGGCGACGGCGTCGAGGGCCAGACCGACTCCACGCCGCTGATCGAGTACGCCAGCGAGAAACTCGAGCGCCGTATCGATATCATCACCGAGTACGAGGCCGAGATCCCGCCCGTCGAGGACCTCGTCCAGATCGAGGGCGGCCGGGACGTCTCCGCGGACTGAGCCGGCCGGGGGTCCGCCACCGGCGGCCACGGGCGTCGAGTCCGACAGCGGGGCCGGCGAGGAGGCGGCCGTTCACCCGCGCAACGCGTCACGGACCACGTCGAGCCGGTCGGGGGCGGCCATGACCGCCAGCCGGTCACCGGGCCTGACCGTCGTCTTCGGCAGCGGAATTCTCATATCCTCGTCGGCCCGCCCGTGGGCGTAGACCCGGACGTCACCGGGGAGGTCGAGGTCGACGACACGGCGGCCAACGACCGAGGAGTCCTCGGGGATGGTGACGCTGGCAAGCGAGAGCCGCTCGGTCAGGTCCGCGATGACGTTGAAGTCGCCGCCCATGAGCGCGGTCTTTGCCCCGGCCGCGCCCAGCCGTTCGGGGTAGATTATCTCGTCGACGTCACTGGCGTACCGCTCGTAGAGGTCGTCGCTGAGGTCCGCACCGACCCGGAGGACGGTCCGGCAGCCGTGGTTCCCGGCGACCAAACACGCCGAATAGTTTGTGTTGATGTCGCCGGTCAACCCGGCGACCGCGTCGGCGTCCTCGAGCCCCGCCTCCACCAGCACGTCCTCGTCGCCGCCGTTGCCCGTGGCCGTCTCGAACCCGTCCTCGCGGGCGCGGTCGACCCGCATGGCATCGCGCTCGACGATCACGACCTCGTGGCCCTCCGACCGGAGGGTTCGGGCGGTCCGCCGGCCGACACGCCCGAATCCGACGATGACGAGTTTCATGTCATACCATATCATATCGAGCGGCAAAAGGGTATCTCCCGCCCCGGCCGGGGATCCGACACGTCTTTTCCCGTCCCCCACGGAACAGCGGTCATGCGTGTGACCTTCCTCGGGACCAGCGGGGCCGTCCCCACTACGGCCCGCTCGACCAGCGCCCTGCTCGTCGAGCGGGAGGGCGACCGGCTGCTCTTTGACTGCGGGGAAGGGACCCAGCGCCAGATGATGCGCTTTTCGACTGGGTTCGACGTCGGTCACGTCTTCCTCACCCATCTCCACGGCGACCACGTCCTCGGGCTGCCGGGGCTGACCCAGACCTTCGACTTCAACGACCGCGAGCGAGCACTGGCAGTCCACGCCCCCGCAGGGACCCGGAGCCGGGTCGAGCGCCTGCTCGCTCCGACCGGCAACGCGCCGTCCTATCCGGTCCGTGTCAACCAGGTCGAGCCCGGCGACGTTGCACTCGCAGCCGGGGAGTACGAGGTTCGTGCCTTCGGGGTCAACCACCGGACCGACGCCGTCGGGTACGCCCTCGTCGAGGCCGAGCGAAGGGGCCGGTTCGACCGCGAGAAAGCCGAGGAGGAGTTGGGGCTCGCACCGGGCCCGAAGTACTCGAAACTCCACCGCGGCGAGCCGGTCGAACACGAGGGGCGGACGATCGAACCCGAGAGCGTGGTCGGCCCGCCGCGGCCCGGCCGGCGGCTGGTCTACACCGGTGATACCCGGCCGGTGGAGGGGACGGTCCGGGCTGCCGAGGACGCCGACCTGCTGGTCCACGACGCCACCTTCGCCGACGACCGGGCGGACCGCGCCCGAAAGACCGCCCACGCAACCGCCAGCGAGGCCGCCGAGGTGGCCAACCGAGCGGGTGCCACGCGGCTCGCACTCACCCACATCTCCACACGGTACGCCGGCCAGGCCGACCGGCTGAGCGCGGAGGCCCGGGAGGTCTTCGAGGGTGAGCGCGCCTTCCTCCCCGACGACGGGGTCCAGGCCGAGGTGCCGTTTCCCGACGCCGACCGGGAGTTCACCCTCGAACAGCTCCCCTAACCGAAAGGGTTTGCCGACCCCGGCCGACGGGCCGGACATGCCCCACGACCTGCACATCGTCGACGTGTTCGCACAGGAGCGGTACACCGGCAACCAGCTCGCCGTTGTCGAGACCGGCGGTGACCTCACGGGCGAGGAGATGCAGACGGTCGCCCGGGAGATGGACTTCTCCGAAACGACGTTCGTCGAGTCCCGAACGGACCCCTACCGGGTGCGCATCTTCACCCCCGAGGCCGAGGTACCCTTTGCCGGCCACCCGACGCTGGGGACCGCCCACGTGGTCCGCGAGCGGGTCGCAGACGGCCGCCCGGAGCGGGTCGTCCTCGACCTGGACGCCGGTGCGGTGCCCGTCGAGAGCCGCGAGCGCGACGGGGAGGAGACGCTGTGGATGACCCAGCAGCCCCCCACATTCGGCGAGACACTCGCCCACGACCGGCTCGCGGCGGTGCTGGGGCTGTCGGCCGACCGGCTCGACACCGACTGGCCGGTCCAGGTCGTCTCGACGGGTCTGCCGACGGTTATCCTCCCCCTCGCGGACCGGGAGGCGCTGACAGCGATCGACCTCGACCGCGAGGCCTACCGTGGGCTGACGGACGACCGGGAGGCAAAGCTCGTCCACGCCTTCTGTCCCGAGCCCCGTTCGCCGGACAACGACCTCGCAGTCCGGATGTTCGCCCCGGCCTACGGCGTCCCCGAGGACCCGGCAACAGGGTCGGCAAACGGCTGTCTGGCGGCCTACCTCGCACGCCACGCGTACCTCGGGAGCGGGGTCGTCGACGCCCGCGTCGAACAGGGCTACGAGATAGGGCGGCCCTCACTGCTGTACCTCGCGGCGACCGACCGCGGACACACGGTCAACGTCGAGGTCGGCGGTCGGGTCCTCGAGGTGGTCCGGGGGAGTCTGCTCTGAGCGGCGGGTACGACGCCAGTCCGGCCCGGCGGTCAGTCGGGGTATCAGGACTCTGTGCCGTGGACCGGCCCGCGTCGCTCGTGTTCGACGACCCGGGCGACCGCCTCCGCGAGGTCGGTGTCGTACTCCCGTTCCAGGAGGTAGAGTGCGAGGTCGAGCCCGGCGGTGACACCGCCACAGGTCAGCACGTCACCGGCGTCGACGACACGGGCCTCGACCACCTCGGCGTCCGTCCCCCGGAGCTCCTCCAGCGCGCCGGCGTGTGTGACCGCCGGTCGGCCCTCGAGTAGACCCGCCCGCTCCAGCAGCATGCCACCGGTGCAGACGCCGGCGACCGTCGTTCCGGCGGCCGCCTGCTCGGCCAGCAGGTCCGGAACGACGCCGCGCTCGGCCTCGACCCGGGCACCCGTCTCCGCACGGCCGTTCCAGCCCCCGCCCGGGACGACCAGCAGGTCGGGGTCGATGTCGGCTACGCTGCCGTGGGACGCGACGGTCATCCCGTAGGCGGCGGTCGCGTCCTCGGCCATGTCGGCGGTACACAGCGACACCTCGAAGCCGGCGTCAGTACCGGAGTCCGAGCCAGCGAGTCGGTCGGCGCCAATCGAGAGCACCTCGTAGGGCCCCACCGCATCGAGCGGCTCGAACCCCTCGTAGACCAGGACTCCGGCGTGTGAGAGTGACATGTGCGCCCTGAGCGCGACACGGACATGAGGGTGACGGCACGAGGCCCGTCGGGCGGTCGCGTTTCGACCGAGAGCGTCGCGAACGGGAGAGGAATCCCCTCCAACCTGGACGGTCAGGTCGGCCGGGACTCCCCTCTTGGGCTGGGGCCCAGTCCTGCCAGCGCAACATCCGTCGAGCCCGCCGTGGATTTATACAGAACCGCCACATACCGGCTGGTGTGAACGCCCGTACGGGCCCGCTGGACGCGGTGGTGTTCGGGGTCGATATCCAGAGTGGGGACGTCCGCGGCGACGCCCCTTCGTACGCCCTCGTCGTCTTCGACGGCGAGCACGTCAAGCGTGACGTGGTGTCCTACCGGAAGCTCCGCCGACAGGTCGAGGACGAGCGCCCGGCCATCCTCGCGACCGACAACATGTACGAACTCGCCGAGGACAAGGACGCGCTGGTCCACCTGTTGGGCTCGTTGCCCGACGAGACCAGCCTCGTCCAGGTGACCGGGGCCGAACAGCCCGAGCCGCTTTCGCGGGTTGCCTCCCGTCACGGCGTCCCGTACAGCAAGAAACCCATAAAGGAGGCCGAGGCCGCCGCGCGGCTGGCGGCCGCAAACGTCGGCCAGGAGGTGACGGCCTTTACCGACCGGACCGAGGTGAAGGTCGCACGCGGCCGCTCGACCGGCAGCGGCGGGTGGAGCGAGGACCGCTACACCCGGCGGATCCACGGCGCCGTCCGGAAGCGGACCCGCGAGGTCGAGTCCGAACTCGACGCCGCGGGGCTGGACTACGAGCGCGACGCCACCGAGAAGTACGGCGGCTTCTCGAACTGTGTGTTCACCGTGGAGGCGCGCCCGAGTGACATTCCCGTCTCGACGGAGCGGGCCGGCGACACCCGTATCGAGATCGAGCGGGTCCGCCGGGACGGCATCGAGTTTCGCCCGCTCGCAAAGCGCCGCGACCACGTCCTCCTCGGGGTCGACCCGGGGACGACCACCGCGGTCGCGGTCGTCGGGTTGGACGGCGAGGTCCTCGACCTGCTGAGCACCCGAACCGCCGACACGAGTGAGGTGATCGAGTGGGTCGTCGAGCGGGGCCGGCCGGTGGTCGTCGCCGCCGACGTAACGCCGATGCCGGAGACCGTCGAGAAGCTCCGGCGGAGCTTCGACGCGGCGGGCTGGACCCCCGACCGGGACCTACCGGTCGACGAGAAACAGCACCGGACCCGCGAGGAGGGCTACGACAACGACCACGAGCGCGACGCGCTCGCCGCCGCCCTCTGTGCATACGACGGCCACGAGGACCAGTTCGACCGGGTCGCGGCAAAGGTTCCCCCACGGCAGGAGGTCGGGGCCGTCATCGCGCGCGTGCTCGGCAGCGAGGAGTCCGTCGAGACAGTGCTCGCCGACATGACCGACGACGACGGGGGTGACGAGGGCGGCGGCACCGAGCACACCGAGCGTGAACTCACCGCCGAGGAGAAGCGGATCAAACGCTTGGAGGCCCGTGTCGAGCGCCTGGAGGGGCACGCCGACGACCTGAAGGGGACCATCGAGCAGAAGGACGAGCAACTCGCCGAGTACGAGGCCGAACTCACCGACGCCCGTCGCGAGGAGCGTCGGGAGGCCCGCGAGCGGCGGGAGGTGACGCGGCTCGAGCGGGAGAACAGCCGTCTAGAGCGGGAACTCGAGGACGAGCGCGACCGCGTGGCGGAGTTGGAGGGGAAACTGGAGCGGCTAAAGGCGCTGTGGAAGCTCGACCACTCGAACTTCGCGGACGTCGCCGACAAGAAGGCCGGGCTGGTGCCGGTGAAGGTCATCGAGCAGTTCACCACCGACGCCATCGCGGCCGCCGACGAGGCCTTCGGGCTCGCCGAGGACGACGTCGTGCTCTTCCGGGACGCAAGCGGGGCCGGTCGGTCGACCGCCGAGCGGCTGGTCGAGGTCGGCCCCCGCGTCGTCCTCCGGAACGGCCGGCTCTCGAACGTCGCCGACGAGATCCTCTTCAAACACGGGATTCCGGTCGCACCCGCGGACCTGGTGACGGTTCAGGAGGTCGACGAACTCGCCGTTGCCCGCGAGTCCGAGGTCGAGGCGGCCATCGCCGACTGGGAGGAGCGGGCGGTCGAGCGGCGCCGACAGCAGAGCGCCGAAACCCTCGACCAGATCATCAGCGAACACCGGGCGGGGGAGGGGGACTGAGCGGGGTGAGCCAGCCGCCGGGTGACGGGCGGTACGCGGGGTGTGCGCCGGGCTGAGCCCCGGGACCGGCGTCGATCCTGGCGGTAGCGCGGAGGAGTACGCCTGGACAGGGCGCCCAGACCTAGCCGTGTCGTGTTAGGTGTGTGCCTGTGTGGCGCCGGTCACTCCAGGCCGTCCATCCCACCCATCCCGCCCATCCCGCCGCCGCCCATTCCCATCCCGAACGCGGAGATGAGGTTCCGAACGATCCCGTAGACGACGAAGCCGAGCCCGGCGATCACGAGCGCGATACCGCCGGCGACGACGAGGTTCTGTGAGGCGACGACGCCGATACCGGCAAGCAGCAGGACAACGCCGAAGACGCCCCCGATGCCGAGTCTGTCGAACATACCCCTGATGACCGGTGGAGGGGGTTAAGTCTCCCCGTTCGGCACGGACGTTGCAAAGCTTAAACAGCCTCGCCGGCGAAGTCTGTGGTATGAGCGACAACGAGGGCCGGACAGACCTCCGCATGCCCGGGGAGGACGAGGTGTTCGCCATCGTCACCGACATGCTGGGGGCCAACCGCGTCAATGTGCGGTGTATGGACGGGGTTGAGCGAACAGCCCGGATCCCCGGCAAGATGCAAAAGCGCATCTGGATCCGCGAGGATGACGTCGTTCTCGTCGAGCCGTGGGACTGGCAGGATGAAAAGGGCGACATTAGCTGGCGCTACGAGAAACAGGAGGCCGACCAGCTCCGCGAGGAGGGGCATATCCAGGAGAACGCATGACACCCCGACCGGTAACCGGCCCGGCCTGCCCGGGTCGTCTCGTCTGATATGGCCGAGTTCGGCCTGTTAGACACCGACGAGGTCGACGCCCCTGGCGACGAGTGGGAGGAACTCGACGTCTCCGACACGGAGGCCGACCGGGTCGCCCGTGTCCAGGACCGGGAGTTCGACGAGTTCCGTAAGCGCATAAAGAACACCGAGCAGTTCAAAGTCGAGGCAAGCGTCTTCGACGACGCCACCTACGGCGCGCTGTACAAGCTGGTCCAGGACGGCCACATCGACGCCTTCGGTGGCCCGGTCTCGACGGGAAAGGAGGCGAACGTCTACACCGCGCTGGCCGACGACCGGGAGGTGGCGGCAAAGGTCTACCGGATCAACGCCTCCGACTTTACCGACATGCGGGGCTACCTCGAGGGCGACCCCCGGCTTGAGGAGTTGGGCGGGAACAAGAAAGCCGTCGTGACGGCGTGGGTCAAACGCGAGTTCGCGAACCTCGGGCGGGCGCGAGCGGCGGGCGTGCGCTCGCCGGACCCGGTCGCCGTCGAGCGAAACATCCTCGTGATGGAGTATCTTGGCACCGAGACCGGCCGGGCAAAGCGGCTCGGCGAGGTCGACGTCGAGAACCCCGAGACCGCCTTCGAGGTGGTCCGGGAGTATCTCCGACGGCTGTACGACGCCGGCCTAGTCCACGGCGACCTCTCGGAGTACAACATCGTTGTTCACGACTCGGAGCTGTACGTCATCGACCTCGGCCAGGCGGTGACAGTTCACCACCCCAACCACGAGCGCTTTCTCGAGCGGGACTGTGAGAACGTCGCGGCCTTCTTTGCCCGCCAGGGTGTCGACACCGGCGGCGAGGAGTTGCTCGCGTACATCGACGCAAACGCCGAGCCTCGCGAGGACGACTGAGCATCGGCGGTCGCGAGCGAGGACCGACGCGGGGGTCGTGTGGCACTGAACGGGCGAGACGCCCCCGTAATCGTCATATATCCCTCCACGGGAGTGACAGGTATGCAGCCACGTGTCCGGTCGGCGACGCCGGCAGACGTGCCCGGGATCAGGCGAGTCGCGAGCAGAGGATGGCGGGCGGCCTACGGCGACATCATGAGCGCGGAGACGGTCGAGGAGGCGCTCTCGGAGCACTACACCCCGGCGGAGGTCGAGCGGGCAGTCACCGCCGAAGACGCCGTCTACCTGGTTGCGGTCGCCGGGGGGCGGGTCATCGGCTACACGAGCGGGAGCAACAGCGAACACGGGCCGGGCGCGGAGCTCGGGACCATCTACGTCGACCCCGACTGGTGGGGCGAGGGGGTCGGAACAGCGCTGTTCGACGAACTCCGGGCCCGCCTCCGGCAGCGCGGGTTCGAGCGGGTGCGCGCTGTCGTGCTGGCCGAAAACGAGGCCGGGCTCCCCTTCTATCGGCGCCACGGGTTCGAGCAGGTCGACGAGCACGAGGAGGTCGTCGGGGACGAATCCCACCGGGCACTCGTGGTCGCGCGGGAGCTGTGAGCCGGGCCCGCCGGAGCCGGCAGGTGCGGGCCACGACGAAGGACTTTAACAGCAGCCTGGCCTACACACAAACGATTATGCAGCACGTGAAGGTTCCCGATGACCGCATCGGCGTTCTCATCGGTGCGGGCGGCGAGACGATGCGGGAGATCGAGGCCCGGACCGAGGTCCGGCTGGACATCGACAGCGAGACCGGCAGCGTCCGGATCGAGACTGTCGGGGACCCTGTCACGGCGCTGAAGGCCCCCGACATCGTGAAGGCAATCGGCCGGGGATTCGCCCCGAAGGACGCGTTCCGGCTGCTCGAGGACGACATGATGATGTTCGAGATCATCGATATCGACGCGGCCTGCCGGAACAAAAACGACCTTCGACGGAAGAAGGGGCGGCTCATCGGCGAGGACGGTCGCACCCGGGAGCTGATGCAGGAGCTGACCGGCGCCTCGGTGGTCATCTACGGCACGACCCTCGCGGTCATCGGCGGCCCGCGACAGGTCGACGCCGTCCGGGAGGCCGCCGAGATGCTCCTCGACGGCGCCCCTCACGGCGCGGTCTACTCGTTCCTCGAGCGCAGACGGAACGAGCTCAAACACCGCGGGCTGGAGTATCACCAGTTCACCGGCTGATGGACCCCGGTCGGAGCCCGTGACGGTGACCGGCTGGCGGGGGACGTCACCGGTCGAGCTCTCCGTCAGTGCCACAGCAGGAGGAGACCGGTGACAGACGTGTCGGACGAGGACGCCGGCGTGGCTGCGGCGACAGCCAACAGCCCCTCGTCCCCGGCGCGACTCACCCTCGCCGTCATCCTCGCGTCGGCGACACTGACGGTGATGGCCGGCGCGGTCATCGGGCCGGTCGTCCGTCAGATCGGGATAGGTGTCGGCGTCTCGGAGTCGCTGGCGGGGCTGGTCATCACGACCCACGGGGTGGTCATCGTCGTCGCCAGCCCGCTGGCCGGCGCACTCATCGACCGTGTCGGGCCACGCCGCCCCTACCTCCTGGGGCTGGGGCTGTACGGGGTTGGCGGCGGGGCCGGCCTCGTCGTCGACTCCTTTGGCGCCCTCATCGCCTCGCGGGTCGTCCTCGGAGTCGGCGTTGCGTTCGTCTACACCGGGGTGACGGTCCTCATCTACACCCTCTATCGGGGGCGTCGGATGGACCGGGCGCTGGGGCTGCGCAGTAGCGCGAACAGTCTCGGGGCGGCCGTCTGGCCCCTGGTCGGCGGGGCGCTCGGGACCGTCTCCTGGCACGCTCCGTTCGGCGTCTATCTGGCCGCCCTACCGCTGGGGCTGGTGGCGCTGGTGGCGCTTCCCGCGACCGGCTACGGTGGGGCGACGACCGGGGCGGGTTCCAGCGCGGGCCAGCGGCTCCGGGGGCTTCTCGGGGTCTTTCGCCGGATTCCGGCGATCCCGGCGGTCTATCTGCTGTACTTTGGCGCCAACCTGTTTCTGTACGTGGTCGTGGTCTACTACCCGCAGTTGCTCGCCGGGCTCGGGGTGACCTCGACACTGGCAGTGGGGCTGTATCTCGCGGCCAACGGCGCCGCCTCGGCGGTAGCCGCGGCGGTGTACGGCCGGCTGGTGGGGAGGGTTGGCCGTCACCGGCTCGTGCTGGCGGCCTTCGGGCTGTGGGTCGTCGGCTTCGGCGTCGCGGCCGTCGTCGGGGGGCCACTCGCCGCCGGCGTACCGGTCGTCCTGTTAGGGGTCGGGACCGGGCTGGTCTTTCCGTCGGCGTTCGCGTGGGTCGAGACGCTGGCACCGTCGGACCGGCAGGGGAGTCTCGCCTCGTACATCGCGTCTGCGGGTTACCTGGGGCAGTTTCTCTCCCCGCTCGCCTTCGGAGTCGTCGTCTCGGTGGCCGGTGTGCGTGGGGCCTTTGCCGCTGCCGCGTTGGCCGCGGGCCTCGGCGGCGCCGTACTCGGGGTCGGGCTGGCCGTTCGCGGCCGTCGCGTGACCGAGCCGGCCCCGGAGTCCGGGTAGGGCGGCGGCTGTGACCGGCGAGCGCCGTCGGGGCCCCTGCGGTCCGGCGGGACCGGGGGTGGGCGATGTCGGCCGTGCACCGCGGGCAGCCTGGGTCGGGATGGGGCAGATGGGCCGTCGCCGGTACTTAAACCCTGTCGCGCTACTCGTTGTCACACTTGGTATTCCGTCCACCGGTCGGACGCCGCGTGACCGCGCAAAGAAAAATTTATATAGAACCACGGACAATCATTCTCTTGACTATGGCTCAGCAGATGGGTAATCAGCCCATGATCGTACTGTCCGAGGAGTCCCAGCGGACCTCGGGCGATGACGCACAGTCGATGAACATCACAGCCGGCACGGCAGTTGCGGAGGCCGTCCGGACCACACTCGGCCCGAAAGGGATGGACAAGATGCTCGTGGACGACGCCGGCAGCGTCGTCGTCACCAACGACGGGGTCACCATCCTCGACGAGATGGATATCGAGCACCCCGCCGCGAACATGATCGTCGAGGTCGCCCAGACCCAGGAGGACGAGGTTGGCGACGGCACCACGACGGCGGTCGTCATCGCAGGTGAACTCCTCTCGAAGGCCGAGGACCTGCTCGACCAGGACATCCACGCCACCATCCTCGCACAGGGTTACCGACAGGCCGCCGAGCACGCCAAGGAGCTGCTCGAGGAGAACGCCATCGACGTCGAGGCCGACGACGACGAGACCCTCGAACACGTCGCGGCGACGGCCATGACCGGCAAGGGCGCCGAAAGCGCCAAGGACACGCTCGCGGAGCTCGTTGTCGGCGCGGTCCAGTCCGTCGCGGACGAGGAGGGCGTCGACACGGACAACGTGAAGGTGGAGACGGTCGTCGGCGGCTCCATCGACGAGTCCGAACTCGTCGAGGGTGTCATCATCGACAAGTCCCGCGTCCACGACAACATGCCCCACTTCAAGGGGGACGCGGACATCGCGCTGCTCGACACCGCAGTCGAGGTCCCCGAGACCGAACTCGACACCGAGGTCAACGTCACCGACCCCGACCAGCTCCAGGAGTTCATCGACCAGGAGGAACAGCAGCTCCAGGAGATGGTCGACGCCATCGCCGACGCCGGCGCCGACGTTGTCTTCTGTCAGAAGGGTATCGACGACATGGCCCAGCACTACCTCGCCCAGGAGGGTATCCTGGCGGTCCGCCGCGCAAAGAGCTCCGATATCGAGGCGCTGGCGCGGGCGACCGGCGGTCGCGTCGTCTCCAGCATCGAGGACATCGCCGCCGAGGATCTTGGCTTTGCCGGCTCGGTCACCGAGAAGGACCTGGCTGGTGACGAGGAGATATTCGTCGAGGAGGTCGACGACGCAAAGGCCGTCACCCTCATCCTGCGCGGTGGCACCGAGCACGTCGTCGACGAGGTCGAGCGCGCCATCGAGGACGCGCTGGGCGTCGTCTCCGCGACCCTGGAGGACGGGAAGGTTCTCCCCGGCGGCGGCTCCCCCGAGACCCTGCTCTCGCTCGGGCTGCGTGACTACGCCGACAGCGTCGGCGGCCGCGAACAGCTGGCCATCGAGGCCTTTGCCGACGCCATCGACGTCATTCCGCGCACGCTCGCGGAGAACGCCGGTCTCGACCCCATCGACTCGCTGGTCGAACTCCGCTCTGAGCACGACAGCGGCAACAGCACCGTCGGCCTGAACGCCTACACCGGCGACGTCTCCGACATGTCCGAGGAGGCCGTCGAGCCGCTACGGGTCAAGACCCAGGCTGTCGAGTCCGCAACGGAGGCCGCTGTGATGATCCTCCGGATCGACGACGTCATCGCCGCGGGCGACCTGAAGGGTGGCCAGGGCGACGACGACGACGACGACGGCGCGCCCGGCGGCCCCGGTGGCGGTATGGGCGGCGGCATGGGCGGTATGGGCGGCGGCATGGGCGGTATGGGTGGCATGGGCGGCGCGATGTAACGCCGGCCACGAGAACCCACCACCGACACCCGACGCCTCGCTCCGACGACAGACCGGCGACCGATATCCCCCGACCACGCTGGTCGGACCTGCGCGTTTTTCACCGCGTTTCTGATGTGTCCCCCACCCGACGGTCAGGTATGTACGAGTGTCGTGACTGTGGGCGCGAGTACCCGCTGACCGCCGACGCACCCTGGCGGTGTGCGTGTGGACACGCGCTGGACTTCGGGGCGCCACAGCACCCGGACGGCGAGAGCGAGCCGCCCGACCCGACGGCGCTCGACCGTGGCCGGGGGCTGTGGGCCTTCTCGGAGTTTCTCCCGGTCGAGCGACGGGTGAGTCTCGGCGAGGGGTGGACCCCGCTCGTCGACGCGCCGGCGTGGGACGCACAGTTCAAGCTAGAGGCGCTCTTTCCGACAGGGTCGTTCAAGGACCGCGGCGCAGCGGTGACACTCTCACTGGCCGAGGCGCTGGGCGTCGAGCGGGTCATCGAGGACTCCTCGGGCAACGCCGGCCACGCCATCGCCACCTACGCGGCCCGTGCCGGTATCGACGCCGAGATATTCGTCCCGGCGGACGCAAAACCCCCAAAGCGTGCGGCCATCGAGCGGACGGGTGCAACCGTCGTCGGCGTCGATGGGAGCCGGCAGGACGTGACCGAGGCCTGTCTCGGGCGCGTCGCCGAGGGCGAGGCCTGGTACGCCAGCCACGCCTGGCAGCCCGCCTTCTTTGTCGGCACCGCGACCTGCGCGCTCGAGGTGGCCGCCCAGCGGGGCTGGTCGGTGCCGGATGTCGTGGTGACCCCGCTGGGCCACGGCACCCTCCTGCTGGGTGCCTACCGGGGGTTCCGGGCGCTCGCGGCCGCCGGCTGGACCGACGACGTGCCACGGCTCGTGGGGGCACAGGCCGCCGGCGCGGCACCGGTCGTCGAGGCGATTCACGGCGAGTCGGCCGCCGCGGGCGACAACGACGCCGCCGACGGGATCCAGGTCCGGGAGCCGGCCCGCCGCGACCAGGTCCTCGCGGCCATCGAGGACACCGACGGCGAGGCCGTCGCCGTCGACGCCGAGACGACCCGGCAGACCCTCGGCCGTCTTCGCGAACGGGGGTTCGACACCGAGCCGACGTGTGCCGTTGCGCCAGCGGCGCTGAAGTGGCTCCGCACGACCGGCGCGGTCGGCGAGAACGAGGACGTTTGCGTTGTGTTGACCGGGACCGGGCTAAAGGCCTGACCGGCCACGACCACCGCCGGTCGGCGACGCCGAGCTCTACCGCTCGGGGTGGGTGGGCGCGTCGAACCCGCCCCGTACCAGGGGTTTGGCGATGTGCCGGCGGGCGACCGGCGGGACCTCGTACCAGCCGGTCTCGATATCACGCTGAATCCGTCGCTCGGTCTTTCCGTCGGCGGCGGTCTCACAGTCTCGGCAGCGGTAGCCCTGCCCGCGGCCGGCGGACTTCATCGACCGGCCGCAGTCGGGGCAGTCCGGGGTGACCAACTCCGTCCGGGAGCGCTCGCGGACCGCAAACTTCTCGAGTTTGAGCGTGCCGTCTGTGACCTCGCCACAGACGGTGACACGGTCGCCGGCCCGGAGCGCGCGCACCCGGTCACGGAAGCGCTTGGTCGGCTCGAAGGCCGCACACCGGAGGACGGCGTCGTCCTGGACTGTCAGGAAGACGTGGCCCCCCTCGACGGTCTCCGGGCCGTCGACGACCGTGCCGTCGACCCGGTAGGCCCGGCCGTTTTCGACCTCGGTGGCGCGGGCCGGCCGGAGGTGGGCGTCGGTCCCCTGATTCGTCAGGAAGGTGTGGGTCCGGGCGACCGGCTCGCTTTCGATGGCGCGGGCGACCCGGCGGGTCGCGTCGGCGGTCTCCCCACGAACCCCGTAGAGCACCGGACAGGGGGTCCGGGGGACACAGACCGCCGTCCCCTCGACACGGTCGACGGTGTCCCAGACCGCCGGGTAGGCCTCGGCGGCGGCCGCAAAGACGGTCTCGCGGTCGACGTCGCGCTCGGTCCCCCACCGCTCGCGCTCGCGGTAGGCGATGGTCTCGACGGTCCAGGCCCCGAAGGCACGGGCGGCGCCGACCGCCGCGAGCGCGCCGACGACCCCGCGGCCGGTGCCGCGCTCGAGCGTGTCGATGCCCGTCTCGGCCGCGAGCGCGCGGGCGTCGGCCGGGTCGTGGTAGTCCCGGATAGCCACCCGAGAGAAGTCGGCGACAACCGCCGGCACCCTGTCGGGCTCGCAGTCGGCGACCGCCACCCCCGGGTTCGTCTCGGGGTCGTCGGCCGCGAGGGTGAGGCGGTCGTCAGCCAGACGCCCGGCCCGTCCGGCGTCGAGGTCGGTGTGGACCGCCAGGGCGGCGTTACCCCGTGTCTTGTGTTCGACGGCGGGGTTCAGCCGCACGAGCAGCGTCCGCCGGACGGTCCCGCCGGCGGCTGTGATGTCGGCGGCCAGCCGGCTGGCGACGTAGGTCGTGCACATCCCGAGTTCACGGGAGTCGGTGTCGTCCAGCCCGATGACGGTCACACCGTGGGTTGGCCGGAGACCACAAAACGCCTTTCGGCGCCTGCGCGGCCGGACCACCCTGGACCTGATTTCGGGATGATAGGTTCGGCCGACCGCCGGACACGGGGCAAACGGGCGGCACAAACGATAAATACTGGAACCATCTACAGTCTCTGAAGGATCATGTCCCGGTCCGCACTCGTCGACAACGTCACGGCCATGCTCGAGGACGCCGGCTTCCTCGTCAGCGAGCGGTGTGCGATCCGGCCAAAGAGCTTCGACGTGGCGGCCCGCCGGGGTCGGGACACGCTGCTCGTGAAGATCCTCGGCAACATCGACGCGCTGGACGCCGAGACGGGGGCGGAGATGCGCCGGCTCGGTGAGTATCTGCAGGCGACACCGCTGGTGGTCGGGCTACGGACCCGGGACGAACAGCTCAAGCCCGGTGTGGTCTACTTCCGACACGGTGTGCCGGTGTTCGCGCCCGACACGGCCATGGACCTGTTCGTCGAGGAGGTGCCGCCGCTGATCTACGCCGCACCCGGCGGGCTCTACGTCAACATCGACAGCGAGGTCCTCGCCGACGTCCGCGAGGACCGTGACTGGTCGCTCGGACAGCTCGCCCAGGAGCTGGGTGTCTCCCGCCGGACCGTCTCGAAGTACGAGGACGGGATGGACGCAAGCGTCGAGGTGGCCACACACCTCGAGGAGCTGTTCGACGCCCCACTGACCTCGCCGGTCGACGTACTGGACGGTGCCGGGGAGGTTCGCGACGACGAGGAGACGCCGGCGGACCCCGAGGTCGACCCGGACGACGAGCCAATCGTGGCGGTCCTGACCCGGGTAGGGTACGACGTCCACCCGACCGACCGGGCGCCGTTCAAGACCGTCAGCGAGGACGAGGACGTCGGCGAGGACCGGGTGCTCACCGGCCACTCCGAGTTCACCAAGACCGCCGAGAAACGCGCCCGGATCATGTCCTCGGTCGGCCGGGTCACCCGGACGACCAGCGTCTACGTCGTCGAGGATGCCCCGCGCGAGTCCGTCGACGGCACGGCGCTCATCGAGGAGGGGGAGATGGCCGACATCGAGGACCGGGTCGACCTCCGTGACCTGATCATGGAGCGGGCCGACGGGGAGATGACCGCGTAGCGGCCTGCACCGAACACCGGCCACGGGAGGCACGGCTACGATAGGTTGTGCGCGAAAAATCTGTTATCGGCGGCTTCGGCGGCCGTTCAGGCGTCCGCCCGTTGGCCGTAGGTTTGCTCGAGATACTCGACGATATCGTCGGACTCGGGCATCCCTTCGACACCGTGTTCATTGTCCACCAGCACGGGGACACCGGTCTGCCCGCTGACCTCCTGGACCTCGGTGCGCTCGTCGTGACTCCGAGGCACCATGTGTGAGTCGTAATCAAGCCCCAGCTCGTCGAGCTTGCGGATTACCTTTGCACAGTACGGACAGCCGTCGAGTTCGTACAGTTCGAGAGTTGCCATCATCACAGATAGCGGTTGGAGACACAAGAACCGGACGGTGGTGTGTGCGGGCGGGACAGCCGGTTGCCCGTTGTCGGCCTACCGGCGCTCCAGCAGGTCGGCAGCGGTCACCAGCGCCTCGAGTTCTACCCCGTGGTCGGCGAGGTGCTCGCCGGCACCCTCCTGGCGGTCGACGACGACGAGTACCCGCTCGACGACGGCCCCGGCCGCCCGGAGTGCCTCGACGGCGTCGACGGCGCTCTGGCCGGTGGTGGCGATATCCTCGACGACGACAACCGCCTCGCCCTCGCTCAGCCGGCCCTCGACCCGGTTGCCCGTGCCGTACTCCTTTGCCTGCTTGCGGGCGATGACGTAGGGGTTGCCCGTGGCGACACTCGTGGTCGCGACCAGCGGGACCGCCCCGAGGGCGACGCCGGCGAGTGTGGTGTCACCGACCCGGGCGGCGAAGGCTTCGGCGAGCAGTTCGAGACAGTCCGGGGCAGTCTCGAAGAGGTACTTGTCGACGTAGTAGTCGCTGGTGCCGCCGTGAGAGAGTTCGAACTCCCCGAATCGGACGGCGTCGGTCGCCCGGAGCGCGGCCACGATGTCGTCGGTGTCGGGCATATCCGCGGGCAGGGTGGCCGGGAACAAGTCCCTGCCGGTCTGGCGTGCCTCGGGAGAGGCACGCGGTCGTGCCGGGCGAGTCCTCGGGCGGACCCGCCGTGGTGGCCCGGCCGCAGTCTCACGGTGACGGCAGTCCACAACCACTATACTCGCCGGTCCCCGACGTATGACCGAATGGAGCTGTTCGGGTCGAGCGGGGTCCGGGCGCGGGCGCTCGCGGAGTTGGCGCCCGCCGACGCCCTCAGGGTCGCACAGGCCGCCGGCCGGGTCTTCGACGCCGCTCGCGTCGCAGTCGCCCGCGATACCCGAACCACCGGCCCGCTGTTTGTCGACAGTGTTTCCGCGGGACTCGCAAGCGTGGGCTGTGACGTCGACCGTCTGGGTGCTGTCCCGACCCCTGCCCTCCAGGCCTACTGCGAACGCGAGCGCGTCCCGGGCGTGATGGTTACCGCCTCCCACAACCCCCCGGAGTACAACGGGATCAAGCTGGTCGGGGCGACCGGCGTCGAACTCACCCGCGACCGATTAGAGGCAGTCGAGAGCCAGGTCGGTGACGCCCAACTGGCGGGCTGGGCGGGCGCCGGCACAGGCCGACGGGTCGAGGGCGCCGGCAAGCAGTACCGGGAGGGGATCCTCGCGGCGGTCGACCGCGAGCGGGTCGCCGACGCCGGCCTGACCGTGGCCCTCGACCCCGGCCACGGCGCGGGGTCGGTCACCAGCCCACAGCTCTTTCGGGAACTCGGCTGTGAGGTGCTGACAGTCAACGCCCAGCCCGACGGCCGGTTTCCGGGCCGGGACCCCGAGCCGGTTGCGGCGAACCTCGGTGACCTCCGGCGGCTCGTCCGGACGACCGACGCCGACCTGGGGGTCGCCCACGACGGCGACGCCGACCGGGCGATGTTCGTCGACGAACACGGCGAGATGATAGCGGGTGACGCGTCGCTGGCGGCGCTCGCGGCGGCTGAACTCGGGGAGGGCGACGTCGCCGTCTCGGCGGTCAACGCCTCACAGCGGCTCGTGGACGTCGTAGCGGAGGCCGGTGCGCGGCTGCGGACGACCCCTATCGGGAGTACGTACATCATCACCGCCATCCGCGATATCCGGGCGGCAGGCGGGTCGGTGCCGGTCGCCGGCGAGGGTAACGGCGGGTTGCTCTTTCCGGGCTATCGGGTGGCACGGGACGGCGCGTACACCGCCGCCCGGTTCTGTGAGCTGGTGGCCGAGCAGCCCGCGAGCCGGGTCGTCGCCGACTACGACAGCTACCACAACGTCCGCGAGAAGGTCGCCTACGACGGTGAGGAGGGACGTACGGCACTGCTGTCGGCCATCGAGAGGGTCGCCGAGGGGGCCGACGCCGACCTGGACACCACCGACGGCTACCGGCTAGAGTTCGCCGACGGCTGGGTGCTCGCCCGCCCCAGCGGGACCGAGCCCGTCGTGCGGGTGTACGCGGAGGCCCGCAACCCGGACCGGGCCCGCGAGCTCGCGGACCTGTTTTTCGACGCGCTCGAGGCGGTCTGAGACACCCCGGCGGGACCGGAGCCCTCAGTCACCGCGAGGGGTGTGTCTCCAGGGCCTCGCCGAGCCGCGCCCGCTGCTCGCGGGCCCGCTCCAGCTCCGCCTCGACGGCACCGGACCGGACCCGCTCACGCTCCTCGGGGGACAGCTCCGCACGCGCAACCGCGGCCGTCCGGAGGCGTTCGTAGTCGGTCTCCCGGGGGAGCTGTCTGACCGCCCGCAGGGCAGCCACGGTGTCGGGTGCGACCCGGTTGACGGCGCCGATAAGTTCCCGGCAGCGGTAGCGCAACACGCCGGCCTCGGGTGGGGGCCAGTCGACGGTCAGCGGCCCGGCGTCGAGCCGCCGGAGGTAGGTCCGTCTGGTTGCCACCGCCCGCTTGAGTGCGTCCGGGTCGGCGACGTAGTGGGCCAGCTTCGACCGGGAGTAGTCGGCGTACTCGAGTAGCTGTCCGACCGACTCCGCGCCGGCTTCGTGGTCGCGGACGTAGGCGTGGAGGTCATCGGGTGGGGCCTCGTAGGGGACCATCGGGATGGCTGACAGGTCCGCGAGCGTGGCCAGCACGTCTCGGGCCGCCGTCTCGCGGCGCAGCCGCCGGAAGGCCTCCCGCACCTGCTCGTTGTAGCTCTCGATGGGGTCGCGTAGCCGCTCGGTTGGGGCGTCGAGGTCGGCCGCACCGAGGTCGCGCAGGTGTTCGAGTTCGGCAACCCGGTCTGCGAGCTTGCGGCGGCGCTGCCGGACCCGGGTCCGGGTGCTCCGGTAGGCGTCGCGTGCCTCGTCGCGCTCCTGGAGGCGTGCCGCGAGGTCTGCGACCGGGGCGAGCTGTTCGCGGACGTGGGCGAAGTCACCCTCGGTGAGCCGGCGCTGCTGGAGATACTCGTCACACTCCTCGAAGACCTCGTACAGCAACAGCCCCTCGTCGAGTCGGTCGACAAAGCCAGCAACCTTCTCCTGGAACTCGATGAACTGCTGGAAATCACCGTCGCCGGTGGCTGGCTCCTCGTAGCGGACGAGCAGGTCCGTGAACTCGTCGTGTGCCGCCGCTAGCTGTTCGAGGTCGGCCTCACCGAACTCCGCGACAGCGGCCTCGGCGGCCTCGACCTCCTCCTCGGCGCTCGCCAGCGTCGCCACGAGGTCCTCGTCGTCCCTGCGTGCCCCCGTGCCGGTGCCGGTGTCACTCGTAGACGTCATCGGGGTCGAAGACGCGCTCGCCGACAACCTCGCCGTCGACGGTGCGGTGAAAGCAGGACGCAAAGCCGGTGTGACAGGCGCCACCCTCCTGGTCGACCAGATAGAGCAGGGCGTCGCCGTCACAGTCGACCCGTACCTCCTCGACGCGCTGGACGTGGCCGCTGGACTGGCCTTTCTGCCAGAGCTCCCCGCGGCTACGGGAGTAGTAGTGGGCCAGGCCGGTCTCGCGGGTCCGGGCGAGTGCCTCCTCGGTGACGTAGGCGAGCATCAACACCTCGCCGGAGTCGGCGGCCTGGGCGACAGCGGGGAGACGCTCCTGCTCGTCGAAGGCCAGGTCCACCTCGTGGGCGGCGTCACTCATACGCGGAGTGGGTCGTGACCGTGGATAGGTCTTGTCCTCGGCGCCACACCGGTCACACGAGCCCGACCAGCCCGAGGAGCACGAAGAGGGCGTCCCCGGCCGTCAGCGAGACCACCAGGCCGACAAACAGCGGGACGAGAAACGGGATGCCCGGCGAGACCCAGACGGTCGCCTCGGTTGCCAGCGCGTCCAGGCCACGCCTGAGGCCCGCGGGCGTCGTCCCGTACGCCGAGCCCTCGATATCCGCGAGAAAGCGCTCGGCCCCCCAGGGGTCGTCGTGGGCCGCCTCGCCGTGGGCGTCGGGGCCCTCGCCGGGCCGGGGCCCGTCTGTTCGCGGCGCCGGGTCACCGCTGTCGGGCACCACGCCGCCGCCGGGGTCGTGTGGCTCCGCGGGCAGCGTCGCGGGGTCGCGGTACCGGTCGGGGTCGGCCCGGGCCTCCTCGAGGGCCAGCCCCCGGTACTGCAGATACATCCGGAGGGCGTCGAGGTCCAGCCCCCGGTAGGAGAAGTACGACCGAAGTCCGGAGAGCGAGCGCACGTCCCGGAGCCGGCGGTCGTCGAAGTGTAGCAGGGTGCCGTACTCCCGGACGGTGTCGGCTGCGGCGACGGGTCTGGCGACGAACATCGCCGGCGAGAGCCGGCCGGCAACAGCGTTGCGGGCCGCGAGCACGAACGGGTAGGCAACGGCGGCCAACACCGTGTTCGAGAGGACCGTCAGCGAGAAGACGCCGAGGGTGGTTCGGACGGCCGGCAACTGGACGGGGAGCCACGCGACGCCAAACTCCCAGAGGGCGTAGTGTGGGTAGGTCGGAAAGAGCAGGGCGATGACGAAGAAGGCCTTTGCGTCGGCGCCGCCGAAGCCGCCGACCAGCCAGAAGCCGTAGGACAGCGGGACGACGATCCCGACGCTCAGCGCGGTCCCGAGCAGCAGTCGACGTTCGGAGAGCGTCGCCGGACCCGACAGGAGCACCGGGCCGAGCTCCCAGACGAGCAGGATGACCGCGAGGGCGGCAAGTGGGTACCAGGCCGGGTTGGGGACCCGACGGGTCCTGACGTCGCGGTAAGCCACCCAGGCAAAGACCGGGAGCGAGAGCAGACGAAGCAGGTCCGGCCACGAGGCGAACACGGGTGTCGGTGGGTGCCCCCTCACATTAGGGGTTGTGGGTTCCCGGGCGGTCACACCAATACGGCCGCGGCTCGACACCGGCCACGTCTCTGCAGGAGGCATGTGTGGGCCAGTGCGCCGGCCGCGAGCCGCCGACCGGGTGGCGGGATTCGCGGGAAGTCGCGACCGATGAAATCTTAACTTTGTCGTGTTGATGGTCGGTAAGACATGCTCAACAGGTTCAGTTCGCTCGACCAGGTGGAACAGCTGCAGTACGGCCTCATGTTCGCGTTCGGGGCCGTCTGCATTCTGTCGGCCGTTTCACCGCTCGGTGAGGTGCCCCGGGCCGTGCTTGCATCAGTCGCATTTGGAATTACTGCCGGGCTGTGGGTGTCACACCTGACGACAGTCCTGTACGGGGCGGCCGACAGGTTGGAGTGACACTGATGGCTGACCAAGCAACGCCACAGGAGTCACTGGACACGCCGGCCGATGAGGAGGCGGACGGCCCGTCACAGCTCACCGACAACTTTGCCGCGTTTGCGCTGTTCGTCGGGTCTGTCAGCATCGCCTTTGGCGCGGTGTTTCAGATCGTCTTCGACGGGATTATCGCCCTGATCCTGAACGGGTTCGTCCTCGGAGTCGCCCTCATCAGCCTCGTCATCGGCCTCTCTCTGGACGCTATCGGCGGGTTCGACGCACAGTCCGCGGAGCCGGAGGAGCCCGACGACTCGGTCGCGGTCCGGAGCCGAAACGACGGCGACAACCGTCCGCTCCCCCCCGTGCTCAACTTCGACGCGGAGCTCGAGGCGATCGAGCAACACTACAACGGCTCACCCCGGGACGAGTTCGTACAGTTTCGCGAGGAGTACGAGCGTCTCAAGTCGTCACCGTCGAACAGAAGCGCCATCGCGAGTGACCTCCGTGCCATGGCGAACCCGCTGTCGGTCCTTGCGGAGGGCGAGGAGATCGAACCGGAGGTCGAGCACATCAGCGACGGTCTGTTTCAGTACATGGAGGGAAGCGCCAGTGACTTTCTCTCCGTGGTCGAGTGGAGCCTCTACGATGAGGGCGGAAACGAGTGTGCGGTCGCGGACAGACAGAGCGAGAAGGCCCGGTTCAAGACCCGTGCGGAGAACGAGGGTGGCAAGGTGAAAACCGAGATCTTCCTGCGGTTCCGGAACACCGACGGCGTCGTCATCAAGGAGACCTATCTGCCGGTCGGCCTCATCCGGGAGGGCCAGACAAAGGAGTTGGACACGCAGGTGTACGTCCCGTCGCTGGCCGTGAACGCCGACGTGTACGCGCTCGCCGCAGCCGACAACAAGCGCGTGCTTGACCTGTGACCCGGGTCAGGGAGCGGCCGTCCGGGGCGCGCGGACACGCGGGACCCGGGTGAGCGCCGGGACGCCGCCGGGTAGCGGGGCCCCCGGTCGGGTGTCGGGTGGGCTCGCCGTGGTGTGCTGTGACGGGCACACCACACCGTAGCCCCGTGGCTGTGAGTGTCCACCGAAGTTGGGGAGGGCTGTTGCTACGTGGTGTGGAACAGCGCCGAGAAGGGGTGTCTCCCCGGACAAGCAGCTGGTACGGACGGTTCGTTCGGGTGTGGCCGGTGTGGCCACACGCAGCCTCAGATTCTAACCCCTTAGAAATTTCTTACCGGCATGCAGTCCATCGTGACCGTCTCTGCTGACCGACTCGCGCCGTCCATCTTGCACGGGACTACCTACTAACTGCCGGATGGATACTACTGTTTCACTGTGTTCGCTAAGAGCCTCGATACAATCCTGAGTGCACATTAGCCGGAACGGACCCACCCACTCAAATACGACTGATACGATTATCAAGACATGACTGACGACGAATCCATCGATCCCTCGGAACTCGACACTCACACGCTCAAGCAGATCAAGCGCGTTGTCGAAGCGTATCCGGTAGTATTGGAAGATCCATCGCAGATCAATGACTACAGAGCAGGGAAACACGCTGCATACACTACATTAAATGCCCACCCTTTGCTTAACGACCGCAAGCCGAAACCGATCTCGTCTTCGGCAGTCACCCCGTTCTGCGAGGCCGGCCGGAACCATGCCCGACAGAAGTTGCGTGAGAGTAGAATCCACTGTAGGCCCCAACACAGTTACATTATTCTCACCTGTCAGTTTCACGAACGTCTCCACGACGCTCTCGCCGGGAATCATCTCAACCTCACCTGTGCACTCGATCTCGCTGCTCATGTAGGTCCGAAGCCACCCCGAACCCGACGTTCAAGTACGATACCGGCATAGAAACCGTATGAGCCAGGTTTCGAGGCGGATCGTGCAGGAACTACACGACGAGCCACACCTCGAAGGCCGACGGATCACCGTCCAGTTCATCAAAACGCAGGTCGAGGACCGCGGCCTCGAACCGCGGACGGTCGCCGACCGTCACGATATCGATGTGGCGGATGTTTACAGGGCACTCACGTACTACCACGACCACCCGGAAGAGATGCGCGCCGTCGAACGCCAGCGCGAGGAGGCAGTCGAGGACCACAAGCATCTCACCACCGACCCTGACGACGTCCG
>JAQCNN010000243.1 GCA_028275005.1 Salinirussus sp. | reverse complement strand
TGGACCTCGGGTCACCAGCCCGGGGCCCGGTTTGCCCCCGCGTCGTTCATCTCCGGCTTTCTCGACCCCGAGGGCGACCTCGGGGGGACGCTCGCGGACATAGACGTCGAGACGACGCTGGTCTGGGGCCGGGACGCCGACATCACCCCTCTCTCCCAGGGTGAAGAGCTCGCCGAGGAGGGGGCGGCCCGGTTGGTCGTCTTCGACGACGCCCTCCTCCTCCCCCACGTCGAACACCCCGAGGCGTTCGTCGACGTGGTGCGCGGGGACGCCGAGGCCGAACTCGAGGCGTAGTGGGCGAGGCGGCTCAGAAGGTTAGCTGCTCGAGCAGCCGGCGCACCAGCGACGGGTGACGTGACTCGTGGGGGTACGCGGTGACCGTCGTACACCCCGGTCTCGGGACGGTCGGGCGGGTCTCGAACAGCGCATCACGGAGCCTGTCGGTGGCCCCGGGACGGACCAGCAGGTCGGGACGCGCGGGCTGCCCGCCGTCGGCTCTGGTTGATTCGGCACGGACCGGCACCGAGAGCAGCGCCGAGAGCTCGGCCTGGTAGTCCTCGACGGTTGCCCTGTACTCGTCGGTGTCGGCGCTGTCGGCCGGGTACCACAGCGAGAGGGTGCCGTCGTTGGCCCCGGCGACGGCGCCGGCGACATCGACTGCCAGCGGCGGGTAGGGGCCGCCTCGGCCCGAGAGCGCGACGTGGGTCGGACGGTCGTAGCCGAGATTGTCGACGAGGAGCACGTCACAGGGTGCGTGCCGGACGACCCAGTCGACCGGGTCACCCACCAGCCGCGACCGGAGCCGCAGCGGCTCGTGTTCGGCGAGGACCGTGTCCACGCCACGGTCCTCGGCGAAGTTGACGATCGCGTGTTTCGTGTCGTGGCTGACAATCTCGTCCGCCTCGATGTCGACGCCGAGCTCCGCCGAGAGGTCCTCGGTCCGCGCCTCGAAGGAGATATCGGAGGCCGACTGGACGGTGGCACGCTCCGTGAGTGGCGCCTGGTCGGGAACCTCCTCGAACCGCACGGCGACGACCCGCCCGTCGTCGGGTCTGACGAGGTCGGCGGCCAGGGAGACGAGTGCCCGCTCGCGGCCCTCGTCTCCGTGTTTGGTCAGTGCAACGAGCACCTCACGGGTGTCCTCGGCCATCGCGGACTCGACGTCGGTGAGCGAGTTTCGGCCGACCTGCCGGCGGATCGCGTCCGTCGCCGCCCCCTCCCTGTCGACGCGCGGCCGGACGTAGACGAGATACCAGAGGAGACTCCCCAGCGTGATGACAGCAGCGCCGACGAGTGCAATGGCCCCCATCTGGGTCAGCAGCAACACGCCGGTAACGGCACCGAAGACCTGCACCCAGGGGTACAGCGGCGAGGTGAACTCGGGGTCGTACTCCGCGCTTCCTTCACGGAAGGCGACGACCGCGAGGTTGATCAGCGCGAACACCATGATCTGGAAGGCACTTGCCAGTTTTGCGATATCCAGGATCGGAACAAACGCGATGAGCACGAGCAGGACCGCCCCCGTGAGCGTGATCGACGTGACCGGGGTGCCAAAGCGCTCGCTGACCGTCGACAGCGACGGCGGCGCGAGCTTGTCCCGGCTCATGGCGAAGGGGTACCGCGAGGACGAGAGGATACCGGCGTTGGCCGTCGAGATGAGCGCGAGAATCGCCGCAAGGATGACCGCGACCACCCCGGCCCGGCCGAGCGTCACCTCCGCGGCGACCGCCACCGGCGTCAGCGACCCGGCAACACTGCCGGGGTCGGTCACCCCGACCAACACTGTCACGATAGCCACGTACAACACTGTCGTGAAGCCGAGCGAGCCGAGGATACCAAGCGGGATATTTCGGCCCGGGTCCTCGACCTCCTCGGCGATGCTCGCCACCTTTGTCACGCCGGCGTAGGAGACAAAGACCAGCCCGGTGGCAGCCAGGAGGCCGCCCAGGCCGTCGTCAAAGAAGTTTGCGTAGTTCGCCGACTGGACGCCGGGCGCGCTACCGGCGGCAAACCAGCCAAGCGCCGCCAGCATCACCACGACGATGACCAGTTGGAGCCGGCCGGTCTGTTTCGCCCCGACGACGTTCACCAGAATGAGCACCGCCGCCAGCCCCAGCGCGACCGGCTTCAGCGGCAGGTCAAACAGTAACAGCAGATACGGAACGCCGCCGACCAGCGCGAGTGCACCCTTGAACGACAGCGAGAACCACGTTCCGACGCCGGCGACTGTCCCGAGTAGCGGACCCATCCCGCGCTCGATGTAGATGTAGGTCCCGCCGGCCTCGGGCATAGCGGTGGCCATCTCCGACTTCGAGAGGGCGGCCGGGACGACCAGCAACCCCGCGAGGGCGTACGCGAGGACCACCGCCGGACCGGCGATACCGAGTGCAAGTGCCGGCAGGATGAAGATACCGCTGCCGATCATCGCACCGATGCTGATCGCGAGGACCGAGGGCAGACCCAGGTCGCGTTCCAGTTCCTTCATAGGTTCTCTGTGAGTGCGTCGGAGAGCGCCGCCGTTGCACAGACCGGGCTGTGACCAGCCTCTGTGAACGCCTCGAGCCTGTCGGGGGTGTTCGCCAACACGACGACCTCGGGAACGTCGAAGTGGGTACGGACGAGTTGTGCGACCAACAGATTGTGGCTGTCGGACCGCGTCGCCACGACGACCGTCGACGCCTCCCTCACACCCGCCCTTTCGAGCAACTGGAGGGGCGTCGGGTCCTGCCCGCGGCCGGGTGTCTCGGCCAGGTCCGCCGGACCGTCCACCAGGGAGACGGTGTGTCCGTCCGACCGGAGACGCCGGGCGACTGCGGTGCCGAGGTGGCTGTCACCGATGACATAACAGGCGTGCTCGCTGCCTCTGTCCGGCGCGTCGTTCGCGGTGGGTTCGTGTTTGTTCATAGGTTCTTGAGCGGTGTCGGCCGCACCCGCTTTGCGTGCTTACACCCCCTCGTAGATGACGGGAGTGCTTAAGCTAGTCGGTTACAGTAACATATCGTCAACTTTTGTGGTTCTAAATGCTCGTTCGTTATCGTCGGCGGTGTCGAGGAGGGGAGCACACCCGGGGGCACCCTCGCGTCGGTGCCGGGTCGGCCGGGTGACACGCCAGGCCGTCGTCGGTGCGTGAGAACAAGACTGATACTGTTCCCGGACGCCGAACACAGACAACGGATGAAAGACGACGAACTCGATTCGGTCGACCGACACATCCTCTACTACCTCCAGCAGGACGCCAGGCGGACCTCCTCCAGCGACATCGCCGAGGAACTCGACCTCTCACCGAGCACTGTCCGGACCCGGCTCAACGCACTAGAGGAGAGCGGGGTCGTCCGCGGCTACCACATCGACATCGACTACGACCTGGCGGGCTACCCGCTGTACACGAAGATCATCTGCACCGCGCCCATCCCGGAGCGCGACGAGCTCGCGGACCGGGCCCGGGGGACCCGCGGGGTCACCGCGGTCCGCGAGATCATGACCGGCGAGCGAAACGTCTACGTCAACGCCATCGGGAGCGACCACGACGACCTCAACCGG
>JAQCNN010000241.1 GCA_028275005.1 Salinirussus sp. | reverse complement strand
GTTCCTGGAGACCGCCCGTGACCGGTACCCCGACCTCCCCTTCGTGCTCTTTACCGGCAAGGGCAGCGAGGAGATCGCGGGCGAGGCCATCGAGGCGGGTGTGACCGACTACATGCAGAAAGGCGGCGCCGACCAGTACGAGGTGCTCTCCAACCGTATCGAGAACGCCGTCGACCAGTACCGCACCCAACAGCAGTTCTGGGACGCCCTCTCGTGGTACCAGCGGCTCGTCGAGCAGGGTGTGGCCGGCGTGTTCGCCGTCCAGGACCGCGAGTTGTCATACGTCAACCCGAAGTTTGCCGACATCTTCGGGTACGGGCAGCAGGAACTGCTGGGAAGGTCGCCACTGGCCGTCGTCGTCGACACCGAGCGCGACGCCGTGGCGGACCTGCTCTCCGGGCCTCCCGACCGGGGTGGCGGGACGTTCCGGGAGTCGTTCAGAGGGGTCCAAAAGAGCGGTGAGACCCTGCGTGTCGAGGTCCACGGCGGTGTGACGGAGTACGGCGGCGAGTCGGCCACGACGGGCATTGTCCGCAGCGTCGACCGTAGCCGACAGGGCCACCCACACGCAGTCAGTTCGTGCCGTCCACGAGGTCGAGTACGTCGTCGAAGAAGTCGAGTGAGTCGTTTGGCCCGGGGTTGGCCTCGGGGTGGTACTGCCGGGTGATGATCCCGAGGTCGTCGTTTTCCAGCCCCTCGGGGGTGTCGTCGTTGACGTTGACCTGCGTGACGTCGAGTTGCTCACCGGGGTCGGCGACGGTGTAGCCGTGGTTCTGGGTCGTCATCACGACACGGTCGGTCCGGAGGTCACGGACGGGCTGGTTGACGCCGCGGTGGCCAAACTCCATCTTCTCCGTGGAGCCACCCAGGGCGTTGGCGACGACCTGCTGACCCAGGCAGATCCCCGCAAGCGGCAGGTCACCGGCGTACTCGTCGACGACCTCGCCGGCCTGTTCGAAGTTCTCGGGGTCGCCGGGGCCGTTCGAAATAAAGAGCAGGTCCGGGTCGACAGCGGCCACGTCCCCGGCCGTCGCGTCGTAGGGGAGCCGGTGGACGACCGCGTCCCGCTCGACCAGCGAGTCGGTGATCGACCCTTTCGCGCCGCAGTCGACCAGCGCGACCCGTGGGCCGTTGCCCTCGGGGTTGTAAACCGCCGTCTCGTCGACGGAGACCTGCTTGCCGATATCGCGGTGGTCGGACATGTGCTTGCACCGCCGGAGTTCAGCGAGGGCAGCCTCCTCGGTGGCGTCGGGGCCGGCGACGACCCCACACCGCATCGCGCCCTCGTCGCGGATCTCGGTGACGACCTCTCGGGTGTCGAGGTAGTCCACGCCCGGGATACCCTCCTCACGGAGCCACTCGGCGACGTCGTCAGTCATCTCGCGGGCGACGACGGCACTGGGCTGGACCCTGTCGGACTCGAAACGCTCCTCGCGGACACCGTAGTTGCCGATCAGGGGGTAGGAGAAGGTCAGGACCTGCTCCCGGTAGCTGGGGTCGGTCAGGCTCTCCTCGTAGCCCGTGTACGCTGTCGTAAAGACCAACTCCCCCCGTGTGGTGCCCGGCGAGCGGGCGCGCGCCTCGATGACGCGGTCGCCCTCGATGGCGATATAGGCGTCGGACATTACGAGATGCGTATCACACTCCGGTAGATAAGCGTTGCTTTCGAAGCCGAGTTACGATTTTCGTAGCGTTGAAGTACCGACCGCCGGTAGATACGTATCTCGATGGACGACCTGGACCGGGCGATCCTCGATATTCTCCGGCGGGACGCCCGAACGCCCTACACCGAGATCGCAGACGAGGTCGGCACCTCGGAGGGGACAGTCCGTAACCGCGTCGAGCAGCTGGTCGAGGACGGCGTTATCGAGCGGTTCACTGTCGCGACCCGGACCGGGAACGTGAAGTCGATGGTGGAGGTCAGCGTCGACGTCGACGTCCGGACCGACGGGCTGACCGAGCGGCTCGCGGAGTGGCACCAGGTCGACTTTGTCTGGCAGGTCTCCGGCGAGGAGGACATCGTGGTCGTCGTCGACGCCACCGACACCGCGGCGCTCAACGACATGATCACCCGTGTTCGCGAACTCGACGAGGTCATCAACACGAAGACCCGGCTGATCCTCAACGAGCGGCTCGGGTGAGGCGCCCCTCCGAACCGAAGCCGGTTTGTGGGTGCTCCCCGTTGAGTGGCCCAATGACTGCTGAGAAGCCGGCAGAGGGCCGGAAACACGAGAATGCCGGCGAGGACGTTATCGCCGTCGACGCCGACGACAACCCACAGGGGCTGGTCAACAGACTGGACGCCCACACCGGAGAGGGGGTCCGCCATCGCGCCTTTACCACCCTCCTGTTCGACGACGACGGACGGGTCCTGCTCGCACAGCGCAGCCCGGACAAGCGGCTGTGGGACACCTACTGGGACGGGACGGTCGCCTCCCACCCCGTCGACGGCCAGACACAGGTCGAAGCCGCCGAGCAGCGCCTGGAGGAGGAACTCGGCGTGACGCCGAGCCAGTACGACGACCTCCAGGTCATCGACCGCTTCGAGTACAAGCGCTACTACCTCGACGAGGGCGTCGAACACGAGGTGTGTGCGGTGCTGCGGGCCACGCTCTCGGACACCGCACTCGCGCCCGACGACACCGAGGTCGCCGGCCTGCTGTGGGCGCCCTACGAGCGCCTGCACCGCAACCCACGGTGGTACCGGCAGCTCCGGCTGTGTCCGTGGTTCGAGAT
>JAQCNN010000240.1 GCA_028275005.1 Salinirussus sp. | reverse complement strand
CGCTCGGCCGCCGTGTCGACGCCGGCCTCGACATCGAGGGGGTTCCGACCTCCTACCAGACCCGCGAGCGCGCCCGAGAGGCGGGTATCCGGCTGACGACGGTCTCGGCGGCGACACCCGACCTCGCTATCGACGGGGCCGACCAGGTTGCCGACGGCCACCTCGTCAAGGGTGGCGGCGCGGCCCACACCCGCGAAAAGCTGGTCGACGCCGCCGCCGACCGCCTGCTCGTCGTCGTCGACCCCTCGAAGCTGGCCGAGACGCTCGACCATCCGGTCCCCGTTGCGGTCCTGCCCGACGCCCGCCGACCCGTCGCCGCGGCCGTCCGCGAGCAGGGTGGCGAGCCCGAACTCCGTCGCGCCGAGCGCAAGGACGGCCCGGTCGTCACCGACGAGGGTCACCTGGTGCTCGACTGTGACTTTGGCACGGTCGACGACCCCGCTGCTCGTGCCCGGGCGCTCGCCACGGTTCCGGGCGTCGTCGAGCACGGCCTGTTCGTCGGGCTGGCCGACGAGGTCCACGTCGGGGACGAGGACGGTGTCACGGTCCACACCACAGACACGGGGTAGGAAGGGGGCCTCAGTCGTCGTCGGCGGCGACCGGCTCGGCGGTCTGCTCGGGCTCCTCGCGGACCAGGTCGGCGGCCCTCTCGGCGACCATGATCGTCGGGGCGTTGGTGTTGCCCGAGGGGACCGTCGGCATCACGGAGGCGTCGACCACGCGCAGCCCCTCGACGCCGTGGACGCGCAGGCGGTCGTCGACGACCGCCATCCCGTCTGCACCCATCCTGCAGGTGCCGACCGGGTGGTAGACGGTCTGGGCGGTCTCGCGGATGTGTTCGGCGATCCCCTCGTCGGTCTGGACGCCCTCGCCGGGCCAGACCTCCCGACCTAACACGCCATCGAAGGCCGCCGTGTCGAATATCTCCCGGGCCTGTTTGACCCCCTCGACGAGCACGTCGAGGTCCTCCTGTTCGTCGAGATAGTTCGGGTCGATCGCGGGGTCGTCGAACGGGTCGGCCGAGCGGAGTCGTACCTCGCCGCGGCTCTCGGGGCGGACCTGTGTCGCCCCCAGCGAGACCCCGTGGCCCTCGTCGGGGTTGTCCCGCCCGTGGTTCATCACGAAGCCGGGACAGAAGTGAAACTGCAGGTCCGGTGCCGGCGCCCCCTCATCGGCGTAGGCGAACCCGCCGGATTCGGCACTGTTCGAGGTCAGCGGGCCGGACTTGAACAGCATATACTTGATCAGGTTACGGATGCTCTCGGCCTCCTCGAGGGTGTTGGTCTCGGTGGTCTCGTGGATCGTGAACGCAAAGAGGTGGTCCTGGAGGTTCCTGCCGACACCGGGCAGGTCCTGCTGGACCTCGACCCCGTGCTCGGTGAGGTGGTCGGCCGGCCCCACACCCGAGAGCATCAGCAGCTGTGGGGAGTTGACCGTCCCGGCGCTGAGCACCACCTCGGCGTTTGCGGTTGCCTCGTACCGTGTGCCGTCCTGTTCGTACTCGACGCCGGTCGCGCGGTCCCCGTCGAACGTGACACGGGTCACCTGGGCGCCGGTCTCGGCGGTCAACGCCGACCGGCCGAGGACGGGCTTGAGGTAGGCGTCGGCCGCGCTACAGCGCTTACCGTTCTTCTGGGTGACGTGGTACACGCCCGCCCCCTCCTGTTGCTCGCCGTTGAAGTCGCCGTTGCGTGGGAGGCCAGCCTCGGCGGCCGCGTCGACGAACCGCTCGGCGAGTGGCCGTGGGTCCTGTGGGTCGGCGACGTTCAGCGGCCCCTCGGCCCCGTGGTACTGGGCGTCCCCACGGGGGGAGTCGAGCGTCTCCGCCCGCTTGAAGTAGGGCAGGACGTCGTCGTAGCCCCAGCCCTCGTTACCCTGCTCCGCCCAGGTGTCGTAGTCGTGGGGGTGGCCGCGGATGTAGATCATCGCGTTGATCGAACTGGAGCCACCCAGCGTCTTCCCGCGGGGCCAGTACAGTTCCCGGCCGTTCATCTCCGCCTGGGGCTCGGTGTGGTAGTTCCAGTCGAGTTCGTGGTCCTCCTCCTCGAACAGCGCCGCGTAGCCCATCGGCATACTGATCTCGCGGTCGTCGTCGGGTTTGCCGGCCTCGAGCAGGAGCACCGAGTTGCGCTCGGAGAGTCGGTTTGCCAACACACACCCCGCCGAGCCGGCACCGACGACGATGTAGTCATATGCCATGGTCTGACGTGCCATGACTGTGCCTGCAACGCCAGCAATATAAAACTCAGCCGCCGCGAGAGCCCGGGCAGGCCATGCCGGGACACCCTGGTAGCCCGGAGCTAACGGTAGCTGGCCCGAACCGGGGATATCTGCCTGTCCGAGAGACGAACGCGAGAAGACTACGGCCGGCCTACAGGTCGCGGGGCTGGACCGTCTTCCGGTCGTTTGCCTGTGCGCGGTCCGCGGCGTCCTCGAGCAGCTCCTCGACCTCGCCGTCGAGGGCATCGTAGAAGTCGGACGCGACGTTCATGTCGTCGAGCGTTTCCTTCACGGCGGCTTTGACGATCAGGTCTGCCATACAACCGGATTTCCCGAGGATAGCTGATAAACCTTCCCGTTTCTCGCCGATTTCGGCGGGTGTACCGGTGTGTCTGGCCGCTTCTCGGCCCGTCCGCACCGACACCTAAGAGTGACTGGGCCCGTAGTGTCGGTATGCGCGATATCCTCGATGCCGTCGCGGCAGGTGAGTTGACCCCAGCGGCTGCGGAGGCACAGCTTGCCGGGTACGTCACCGGCGAGGCCGGCCGGTTCGACACCGCACGCGAGCAACGCAGTGGCGTCCCCGAGGCGGTCCTCGCCGCGGGCAAGACGCCCGAGGAAGTCACGAGCCTGGCAGCCACGAGCCTCGACGCGACCGGTCACGCGTTCGTCACCAGGGTCGACGACGCTACCGCCGCCGCCGTCAGCAACGCAGTTGCGGCCACTGTCCGGTACCGCGACCGGTCGGGGGTTCTCGTGGCCCGCGCGTCCGACTACCAGCCACCCGACCTGAACGCCGACGTCGGCGTCGTGACCGCCGGCACCGCCGATGCCGTCCCGGCCGGGGAAGCCACCGCCGTCCTCGCGGAGATGGGGGTGACGGTTACCCGGCTCGACGACGTTGGCGTGGCGAGTCTCACACGCCTGACCGACCAGCTTGACCGCCTGCGCGACCGGGACATCCTCGTCGTCGCGGCCGGCCGGGAGGGGGCGCTCCCGACAGTTGTCGCCGGGCTCGTCGATGTTCCTGTGATCGGGCTCCCGGTCTCCACTGGCTACGGCGCCGGCGGTGACGGTGAGGCGGCGCTCTCGGGGATGCTCCAGTCCTGTACCGCGCTGACGACCGTCAACATCGACGCCGGCTTTACCGCCGGCGCGCAGGCCGGTCTCCTCGCCCAACAGCTCGACGCCGCCCGGGACGCCGACAGCCCCAGCAGGTGATGGCCGTATCCGACTCCCCCGGGCCGAGCGGCGTGCCTAACAGTGTTGGTACCCATGCTATATCCGAGTGTTGTGTGTGTGTTATTGCTGGCGACGGATGCCGGCGTAAGATGATGTCAGAATGTAACCACTGCGGTGCGCACGTTTCCGACCGGTTCGCGCGGGTGTTCGCTGACGAGTACGGGCAGATTCACGCTTGCCCGAGCTGTTCGGCGAACGCCGGCATCGCCGAGGTCGCACGCGAACGTGCGCGACAGGCCTGATAGTGTCGTCTTCACGAGCCATCACAACCCTCGCGTAACCCCCCTCCTCTTGCCAGCCTTTTAGTGGTGTCACCGCACAGACGCGGGCATGGACGACGCCGACGCGGTCGACTTCGGGACGGACGGCTGGCGGGCCACCCGCGACGAGTTCACGCTACCCCGCGTCCGGCTGGTCGGGCAGGCAGTCACCGCCCACCTCGACGCCGAGGGTCGGACGGGACCGGTCGCCGTTGGCTACGACGCCCGCGAGCGCTCCCGGGAGTTCGCCGAGGCGCTCGCCGACGTGCTGACAGACGCCGGCCGGGCGGTCCGTGTCTCCGACCGGGACTGCCCGACCCCGGCGCTCGCCTGGACCGTCGCCCGCGAGTGTGCCGGCGGGCTGATGGTCACGGCCTCGCACAACCCCCCCGAGTACAACGGTGTGAAGTTCCTCCCTGCCGACGGCGCACCCGCCCTGCCGGCGGTCACCGAGGATATCGAGGGGCGGCTGGCCACCGTTGCTGTGGACCCGCCGACAGCCCCGGACGGTGAGGCCGGCACCGCCACCGACGTCGACGTGGTCGGCCCCTATCTCGAGCACGCCCTCGCCTTTGTCGACGCGGACATCTCCGGGCTGTCGGTGGCCTACGACGCGATGCACGGCAGCGGCCGCGGCGTGACCGACCGGCTGCTCTCCCGGGCGGGCGCGACTGTGACCCGCCTGCGGTGTGACCGTGACCCCGAGTTCGGTGGTACGGCCCCGGAGCCGGTCCCCGAACGGACCGAACAGCTCGTCGAGCAGGTCACCTCCGAAGGGGTGGACCTCGGGGTCGTCAACGACGGCGACGCCGACCGCCTCGGGGTCATCACGCCCGAACGCGGGTTTCTCGACCCGAACGTCCTCCTGGCGGTGCTCTACGACTTCCTGCTCGAGGACGGTGCCGGCGACGTCGTCCGGACGGTCTCGACCAGTAGCCTCGT
>JAQCNN010000226.1 GCA_028275005.1 Salinirussus sp. | reverse complement strand
GTGAGCGGTAGTTCACGCGGGAGCTTTGTCTCGCTCTGTTTGAACGCGACATCGACCTGGTCCGGTGTTTCGGTCCGTGACACTGCGGACATCGGCAGGCTGTCGCGGTCTTCGTAGTATCGCCGCGACCCGTCAGGGACGCCCGACCGGTCGACCGCTCCGAACCCGTCGCTCGCGTAGAGCGTCGTATCCTCGGGGTCGAGGAAGTCGAGCAGGTCGAGCTCCTGTGTTGGCGTCGGCGACTCCGGAAGCCTGTCGGGAACCATCACAAGCTCCCCTTCGGCGTCCTCGCTCGGGAGCCGGACGACGCCGCCCTCGTCATCGACCGTGAAGACGTTGTGGTCTTTCGTCACGTGCACCTCGCGGCCGGATTGCAGCCGGACCCGGTAGACCTGCTGTGCCGGATTGGTGATGTAGTCGGTCACCTCGTGTGTGCTGACCCGGAGCGTCCTCGGGTCGAACGAGACCGCGCGTGCGCGCCGCTCGTTTTCCACGATGTTTCCGATCTCGTAGAATCCAAGCCCATCCTCAGGTGTCCACAGGAGGACCTCCTCGTCGTATGGGAGCGACGCGTGGACCACGACCGCCAGCCGGCCCAGCGAGGAGCGGCCCTCGACGTGGGCGATCAGGTCGTCGGGGATGGCGACGCGCTCGCGGGTCGTCCCCAGCACGAAGTCGCCGGGGTGGAGAATGAATTCTTCGTCGTCCTCGACAACAGTCTCGTCGACGTACTCCTCGACCTCCTGCTCGCTCTCGGGGTGGATACAGGGGATGTTTGCGTGCTGGAACTCGAGGAAGGTCCGGCCGAGCCGGAGGTCGACACTCGCGGGCTGGACCTGCAGGTCGAGGTCCGCCAGCGGCTCGATAGTCAGGTCACCCTCCTCTAGCCGCCGGAGGATGTCACCGTCGGAGAGTATCATACACCACCCAACCGGCCGGCAGTCCTAAATTCCCCGGTCGGCCCCGCTTGCCAGCCTCGAGAGGCACGCCTATGTGTCCGGGCGCCCAACCGTCGGTATGAAGCAGGCCATCGTCGCCCGGGCGGACCTGGGGATGGGCGAGGGGAAACTCGCCGCGCAGGTGGCCCACGCCGCCCTCCAGGCCGCCGAGGACGCCGACGGTGCGGACCGCCGGGAGTGGAAGGGCGAGGGACAGAAGAAGGTCGTCCTGCAGGCGGACGGCGAGTCCCAGCTGTTCGAACTGGCCGATACCGCCGAGCGAGCAGGGCTACCCCACGCCGTCGTCCGGGACGCCGGCCACACCCAGCTGGAGCCGGGGACCGTCACGGCGTTGGCGGTAGGGCCGGCTCGGGACGACGACGTGGACCGGGTCACCGGTGAGCTCTCCCTCTACTGAAAGGCATATATATGTCTATCCCTTACTGGAAGTAAGCACACTGTACGGTGTGTAACCGGTTTCCACAATGCAAGACAACCAACAGCAGGCGTACGACCGCGGGATCACGATCTTCTCGCCGGACGGACGTCTCTACCAGGTCGAGTACGCCCGCGAAGCCGTCGAGCGCGGGAGCGCGACCGTCGGCGTACGGACGCCGTCGGGTGTCGTGCTCGCGGCCGACCGTCGGGCGCGCTCGCCACTGATCGAGCGAGACAGCATCGAGAAGATACACGCCGTTGACGACCACATCGCCGTTGCCAGCGCCGGCCACGTCGCCGACGCCCGGCAGCTGGTCGACTTCGCACGCCGGCAGGCACAGCTCGACCAGCTGCGCTACGACGAGGCGATCGGCGTGGAGACGCTGACAAAGCGGGTGACCGACCACATCCAGCAGTACACCCAGACCGGCGGCGCCCGTCCCTTTGGCGTGGCGCTGCTCGTTGCAGGCATCGAGGACGGCGAGCCTCGGCTGTTCGAGACTGACCCCTCGGGGACGCCCTACGAGTGGCAGGCCGTCGCCATCGGCGGCGGGCGCGACGAGATGCAGTCGTTCCTCGAGGAGGAGTACCAGGCGGAGATGGACCTCTCCGGTGGGGTCGACCTCGCGCTGGAGGCGCTTTCGGTCGACGCCGACGTCGACGCCGCGGGTGTCAACGTCGTGACCGTCGACGTCGAGAGCGGCACTGTCGATACCCTCTCCGACGACGAGGTCGGTGCCCACGTCGAGGAACTCGACCTGGGGGGTGAGGAGTGATGCGTGACCCCACACTCGACGCCCACGAACCCGAACTCGGCTCGCTACCCGAGCAGAAGGGTGACCGCGACGAGGCAACGGTCAACAAGACCGGCACCACCACGGTTGGTCTGACGACAGCCGACGGCGTCGTGGTCGGGACGGACCGGCGAGCCTCGCTCGGCGGTCGCTTCGTCTCGAACAAGAACGTCGTGAAGGTCGAGCAGATTCACCCGACCGCCGTCTTGACACTCGTCGGCTCGGTCGGTGGCGCCCAGTCGTTCATCCGGACGCTCCGTTCGGAGGCCAGCCTCTACGAGTCCCGCCGGGGCAAGCCGATGTCGACCAACGCGCTGGCGACGCTCGCGGGCAACTTTGCCCGCGGCGGCCCCTTCCTCGCGATCAACCCCATCCTGGGCGGGGTCGACGACGAGGGGAGTCACGTCTACAGCATCGACCCGGCAGGCGGTGTGATGGAGGACGAGTACACCGTCACCGGTAGTGGGATGCAACTCGCCTACGGTGTCCTCGAGGGACAACACGACCCCGAGATGTCTATCGAGGAGGCCCGGACACTGGCCGCACAGGCGATCAACGCCCCCACCGAGCGCGACACCGGCTCCGGAAACGGGCTCGCGCTCGCGACGGTCACCGACGACGACGTCGAGATCGAGACGTTCGACACCGTCGACGACGTGCTGTAACGCGCCCGCTTTTTTCGGCGCTCTGTTTCGGTTCGACGGGGAGGCGCCGGTGTTCAGCCACCGGGCAACCGCTTATATCGCTGCGGCCCCAAACATCGCTACTATGGGACTCGGCCCGATGTGCCCACACCTGTGGCTCAAAGACGAGATCGCCCGTGAACTGCTCGAGGAGACCGATGACGACCGGCGCAGCGACCGGCGGCGACGGCTCCCTGACGGCCGCCGCGAGTCCGACGACCCGTCGTTTCTGACCGACGGCGAAACCGACCACGAGGTCCTGACCGGCGACGCCGGCCAGGAGTAGGCCCGGGTCGGTAGCCTGTCCCGCCGTGTCCGGCGGACGATTCCTCGGTATTTCGATGCCCACGAGCCGCCGGCTCGGTGAGAGGGTGGCGGGGCGTGACCGTCGAAGCGGCGGACCGAGAGAGACAGAACTTTGTAGTACCGTTACGATGTATCATACCGCATGGATTTCGAGTACACGGCAGAACAGGAGCAGTTCCGGGAGGAACTCCAGGATTGGCTGGAGGAGAACCTCCCGAGCGGCTGGACCGAGGGGGAGCGTGACGTCCCCGAGGACCAGGACGAGCGAGAACAGTTCCTCCGAGACTGGCAGGCCCGCCTCTACGAGGGGAACTGGGCGGGGCTACACTGGCCCTCGGAGTACGGCGGCCGGGACGCCTCGCTGATAGAGCAGACCGTCTACCGTGAGGAGACAGCAAAGTACCGGACCCCACAGCAGGTCAACGCTATCGGGATCAACTTTGTCGGCCCGACGCTGATGGAGGAGGGGACCCCCGAACAGAAGGAGCGGTTCCTCTCGGAGATGCTGAACGGCGAGGAGGTCTGGTGCCAGGGTTACTCCGA
>JAQCNN010000213.1 GCA_028275005.1 Salinirussus sp. | reverse complement strand
TCATCTGCACCGCGCCCATCCCGGAGCGCGACGAGCTCGCGGACCGGGCCCGGGGGACCCGCGGGGTCACCGCGGTCCGCGAGATCATGACCGGCGAGCGAAACGTCTACGTCAACGCCATCGGGAGCGACCACGACGACCTCAACCGGATCAGCGAGGACCTGGACGCGCTCGGGCTGGATATCGTCGACGAACAGCTCATCCGCGACGAGTACGTCTGCCCCTACCACGGCTTTCTCGACCAGGACGAGGAGCCGGCAGGAACCGGGGGCGACGCGTAGCCGGTCACCGGCTCGGGGACCGGCGGCCGTCGTGTGTCACGCACGGGGCGGTGGCTGTGGGTTGGCGACCGGCCGCTCAGGTCAGGATGTCGGCGACCCGCTGGGGTTCGCCAGACAGCGCGGGGTCGGGGTCGACGATCTGTAGGACCTCGTGGTCGGTCACCTCGGGGTAGGACTTGCCGATGGCATCCTCGACCAACGTCTTCTTCAGGCGAAACTCGGTGCCCTCGTAGACAACGTCGACGCCGTGCTCGTCGAAGGAGAGGACCGTCATACCTTCCGTACGATAGGCACGAGCAAAAGGGTGTAGGTCAGTACTCCTGGAGGGGCTGCTCCCGGACCTTTGCGCGCAGGTCACCGAGGTCGGCGGCCGTTGCGCCCGTCTCGAAGGCCGAGAGCACCGCGACGACCTCCGCCCGCTCGACTTTCACGTCACCCTCTCGGACCGCGTCGGCCGGCCGGCGGGTGAGTTCCCGGATCGTGCCGACGGCCAACAGGTACGGGGTTGCCCACGCCGCGAGCCGGTTGCCGCGGTCCTCGGGCATCGCCTCCAGCCAGGCCTGGGCGTCGTCGAGATACGTCTCCGCGTGGGCGGTCGCACGCTCGACCACGGGTGCAACCCGGTCGGCGGCCGCCGGGTCACCGAGCTCTGCCGGGGTTACATCGGCCGCCTCGAGCCAGGCCGCCGGCAGATAGACGTTGTCCTCCTCGGTGTAGTCGCCGCCGGCGTCCTTTGCGACGTTGACGAGCTGGAGGAGGAGGCCAAACGAGCGGGCCGTCTCGCGCAGGCGGGCTGTCGTCCGGTCGTCGGCCCCCGCGGCGACGAGTGAGGTGACCAGCGTCCCGACCGTCCCGGCGACGTACTGGCAGTACTCCTCGAGCTCCGCGGCCGTCTGGATCCGCAGCCCTGGCTCGTCGGCGTACCGGTCGACAAAGGTGGCCATCCCGCTGACCATCTCCCGGACGGGCGGGACGATGCGTGCCCGGGCAGCCGGGCCGAGCCCGTCCAGTGCTGTGAGCACCCGTGGCGCCTTCGCGACCACCTCCCAGTCGGGGCCGGGGTCGGCCGGCAGCCACGGCTCGACCTGCGTACCGAACTCGTCGATGTCGGTGTCGGCACCCGGGGCGAGCACGCGGTCGTAGGTCCGGAGGAGGGCTGCTTTCTCCGCGGGCGGGACCCGTGGGTCGTCCTCGACGGTGTCGGCGACACGACAGACGAGATAGCCGACGCACACCTCGCGGGCCATCGGCTCCTCGAGCGCCTCGACGGTGAGCGCGAAGGTCCGCGAAACCGCCCCGATAACGTCATAACACCACTCGACGGTCCCCTCGTCGATGGTTGCGTGGCCGGCCGCCTGGCGTCCCAGGCCGGTCGACCGCCCGTTTTCGTGAAAGCGGGACACACTGAAACAGAGGGGACCGAGACATTTGAGGGTTCTGAGCCCGGGTCGTATCACTCGACGGTAAGGGTGAACTTACAATCGGCGCCGTTTGCCAGGGCGGCGACGAGCCCCCGGTCCAGGCCGGCCGCGGCGCGTTCGGCCCCCACCATCACGGTCCGGTCGTCGACGTAGTCACTGGTCCGGCAGACTGCCGAACGGTCGCTGTCGAAGGTCAGGTCGGGGTGACCCCGGCCGCGCACCTGTTCGCGGTGCCCGCCGGCCTCGACGGTAACGACGACTGTCGCGCCGTGGTCGCGACAGGCGGCGACGGTGGCGTCGTCGAAGTCAGCGGGCGCGCGCGCCGCCTCGACCGCCAGGATACAGTCGCCGGCCGGGGTGAGATAGTCGTCGGTCGTCACCTCGAAGGTGCTCTCGTGGGTTGCCTGGACGTGTTCGTGGCCGCTGGCACTGACCGTCTCGGAGGGAGGGTGGTCCATATCCGACCCTCGGTGTGGCGGGACACAGGGGTTACGAACTCGGCTCGTCGAACTCCATCTCGATGTCCGAGCCGCTGACGTAGGCGGCGGCCCGGACGCCGACGAGGCTGATGAGGATACTCGCGAGAATGAACAGTGCGAGGTGTGCGCCCGGCGAGAGCGAAAACCCCTCGAGCGAGAACGGGCCGAGGTCCGCACTCGGGACGTTCACAGCCGCGAAGACGCCCGACCGCTCCAGAAAGTACGCCGAAAAGCCACGGACCGCGAGCCCAACCGCCACCGCGACGAATGGGAGGTTCACGTACGCCCCACCGAGGTCGTCGTCGCGGATGAACTCGTCGAGCAGGCGGCCGGCGCTCGCGGTCAGCGCCGCCGCGGTCAGCCAGGGGATGGCGTCGTAGACAAACCGCATCACAACGAGCAGGTCCGGGGCGGAGTTGAGCCCGGACGCGGCGAGGGCGCCGACGAACAGCCCGACGAGTGCGAGCCCCCCGGCAACGACGTAGGTGACAAGCGAGACCTGCCCGGAGTAGAGTGCCCCGCGGACCTGGCCGGGCAGCGCGGCGAGGTAGCTGTCGACGCCCAGCCCTTTGTACAGCAGATAGAGGCCAACCGCGGCCGCGATGGTGCCGACCGCGACAGCGGGGGACGCGGCGACGAACAGAAGCACCGGAAAGGCGAGCAGGGCGAGTCCCAGCGGGACCAGCACCGTCTGCCGGAGCTGTTCGTCGGCGAGGAACTGCTTGAGCAGGTAGTAGGTCGACTCGATGTCGTGGGCCTGTCGGACGACCACACGGTCGACGGCGTCCACACGGATACGGCTCTCCACGATCGGGACGAGACGCTCGTCCTCGGCGCTGTCGACGACCACCACCGCCGAGTCCGGGTCCTGCTCGGCGACGAGGCTGTCGACCTGGGCGGCGAGCGCCCGTGTCCCGCTGACCGAGTCCTCCGCGGAGACGACCGCGAGGACCGTCTCCCCGTCGGTCTCGCGGGCGACACGCAACCCCTCGAGCAGGCAGTTCACGCGGCTGTCCTCGGGGTCCTCGACGCCGGCCTCCGTCACCAGGCTCTCGACCGGCGCCTCGCCGACGACCGGCAGGCTGGTCGGGAGCGGGCCACCCCGGTAGAGACAGACAACCAGCGTGCTCACACCTGCAGGCAGGCTACGCCGGAGTAAAAACCCCCACGACGGTTCACGGGTCGAAACGGCCCTCGTCGGTGACGACGGTGTCGACGAGCCGGGTCGGCGTCGCGTCGTAGGCGGGGTTTTCGACCACGAAGCCGTCGGCCGGCTCGCGCATTACCTCGCTCGCCGCCCGGAACTCGTTTTCGAAGGCAAAGCCCGTGTCGACGAGTTTGGCGGCCGAGCCGATAACGGCGACGGGCACCCCGGCGTCGGCGGCCGTCGCGGCCAGCGGGTACGTCCCGACGCGGTTGTACAGGGTGTCCTCGACGATACAGTCCATCCCGACAACGACACGGTCACACTCGGAGAGGTAGTGGCCGCTTGCGCTGTCGACCAGCAGGTGGGTGTCGACGGCCTCGAACTCGGCGAGTCGGCGGGCCATCTTCCGCCCGAGATACCGGGGTCGGGCCTCGGTGACGTAGACGGTGAACGAGGCACCCGCCTCGGCGGCCCGGGTGACCGCCGAGAGCACCGTCGTCGAGTAGTCGTGGACCAGCAGGGTGTCGTCATCGGCGAGCAGGTCGGCCCCGTGTTCGGCGGCCCGCTGTTTCCCCTCCTCGACGGTCTCGACCACCGCGTCGATGGCCGTCTCGGTGAGTCGCTGTGCCGCCGCGACGCTGTCGTGGTCCTCGCCGGTGACCCGCTCGACGACCCGGGCCTGGGTGTTGTGCAGCGAGGCGTGAGAGGGGTTGGCCCGCCGGAGGGCGTTGCTGTTTCGCTCCAGGGCGCGCAGATACTCCTCGACGGCCGGGAACTCCCGGTCGGTCAGTTCGCCGAGGGCCCGCGCCGCCTTGACCGCCACGACCGACGAGGAGTGGGTCTGCATGTCGGCGATCTCGTCGACGGTCTGGTCTATCATACTCCATCACTCGGGCGGCCCGGCTAAAGGGGTTGTCCCGGCGACGGCGGCCCGACACGCAACACACGGACCCGAGGGCCGGAGACGACCCTAGCCCTTGATGTTACAGACCGGGAACGTGCGGGCGACACGGTCACCGATCCCCAGGGCGTCGGAGACGCGGATCACCTCGTCGACGTCCTTGTAGACCCCGGGTGCCTCCTCCGCCACGGTCGCACCGCTCTGGGCCTTGACGTAGACCTGCTGGCGCTCCCGGAGGTCCTGTTTGACGTCCTCGCCCCAGAACTCGTCTTTGGCCTGCGTGCGGCTCATCAGCCGGCCGGCACCGTGGGCCGTCGAGCCGAAGGTCTCGGCGAGTGACTCCTCACCCCCGCGGAGGATGTAGCTCCCTGCCCCCATGCTGCCAGGGATGACCACCGGCTGGCCAACGTCACGGTAGGCCGGCGGGAGCTCCGGGCGGCCGGCCGGGAACGACCGGGTGGCCCCCTTCCGGTGGACGTACAGCTCCCGCTCCTCGCGGCCGGTGGCCCCGTCGTCCGCCGGGCCGACCGCCACCTCGTGGCGCTCCGTTTTCGCGATGTTGTGGGCCACGTCGTACAACAGGTCCATCCCCAGGTCCTCCCACTCGGCGTCGAAGACATCCGCGAAGACCTGGCGGGTCTGGTGGGTGATCAGCTGGCGGTTGACCCACGCGAAGTTGATCGCGGCACACATCGCCCGGTAGTAGGCGTCGGCCAACTGCGAGCCCGCGGGCGCCGCCGCGAGCTCCTTTTCAGGGAGCTGGTCCAACAGCCCCTGGTGGGTCTGTTCGACCTCCCGGAGGTAGTCGGTACAGACCTGGTGGCCGAGCCCCCGCGACCCACAGTGGATGAGGACGACCACCTGGTCCGCCCGGAGGCCGAACTCCGCCGCCACGTCCGGCCGGAAGATGTCGGTCACCCGCTGGACCTCCAGGAAGTGGTTCCCCGACCCCAGCGAGCCGAGCTGATTTTTCCCGCGGTCTCTGGCCTTCTGGGAGACGGCAGTGGCGTCACCCTCCGGACGACGGCCCTCGTCCTCGCAGTGAGCAAGGTCCTCCGGGACCGCGTACCCAGCCTCTAAGGCCCAGTCCATGCCGCGTTCGAGGATCGCCTCGACATCGGCCATCGTCCCCTGGTGGACCCCGCCGCCGCCGAGACCGGTCGGCACCGCCTCGAAGAGCCGGTCGACCAGTTCCGCCTCACGGCCACGGACGTCGTCGTAGTCAAGGTCCGTCCGCACCATCCGGACGCCGCAGTTAATGTCGTAGCCGACCGCTCCAGGGCTAATACAGCCGTCCTCGGCGTCGATACCGGCGACACCGCCGACCGGGAAGCCGTAGCCCTGGTGCCCGTCTGGCATGCAGAGGGCGTAGTTCCGGATGCCGGGGAGGTGGGTCGTGTTGCGCAGTTGCTGGAGGCTCCTGTCCTCCGCGATCTCCTCGAGCAGGGCCTCGCTCGCGAGCACCCGGGCGGGGACACGCATCTCGCCCGTCTGTGGGATCTCCCAGACAAACTCCCGGACACGCTCGAGCGTGACGGGTCCGGCGTCGAAGGTGGTCATACCCGAGTGTGGACGAGCAACGCTGAAATAACGTTCGCACCGGCGACGGGGCAACCCTTATCTCCCGGCCGGAGCGTCTCTGATGCATGGTACAGGCCGGGGTGACAGACACGGCGAGGGCTACCCTCGCTCCGGTCCTCCTTCAGGGGCTGGGCCAGCCGTCGTGGTTCCCGGGCTGGGTTCCGGAGTGGGTGCTCCCGCTGGTCGCCTCGGCGGTCGTGGTCGTCCTGTCGTGGGCGGTGGCCCGGCTGGTGGTCCGGCTGTTCGGCCGCCGGATCGCCCGCCGGTTCGAGCGCCCCAGCCTGACGCGAACGGCGCTACGGGGGCTCCGGCTGACGGTGTATCTGCTCGGCTTCTTTATCATCCTCCGGCTCAGCGGCTTCGACATCGGGAGTATTGCGCTGTCGGTGACCGTGTTCTCGGCGGTCGTGGGTGTCATCCTCGCGCCGATCGTCGGCAGCTTCATCAGCGGGGTCTTTCTGCTGGCTGACCAGCCCTACGAGATCGGCGACATGGTCGAACTCGACGACGGGACCAGGGGGTTCGTCGACGACATCACCCTCCGGTACACGAAGCTGTTGACCGTCGACAACACCTTTCTGGTCATCCCGAACGGGACAATCCGCGAGCGGGACGTCACCAACTACTCCGCGGAGGACGCCCGGACCCGGCTCGCGCTGGACGTGCTGGTGACCTACGAGAGCGACATCCCCGCGGCCCGGGGGCTCATCGAGCGGGCCGCCCGCAAGGTCGATGTCGTCATCGAGGGCGGCCCGCGGATCCGCGTCGGGGCCGCCCGCTACCCCGCTGGCCCCACCTGCTACATCGACAGCTACGCCGACAACGGCGTCAACCTCCGACTGCGCTACTGGGCCGAGGAGCCGTACAAGCTGTTGACGACCCGTTCGCGGGTGCAGGAGGAGGTCTGGGGCGCGCTGACGGAGACAGAGGCCGATATCGAGATAGCCTACCCACACTCCCATCTGGTCTTCGACGAAACCAGCGGTCAGCTGAACGTCTCCACCGGTGGGTCGGGGGCGGGTCGGTCGGTCGACGGGGACGGGAACGGGCACGGGCACCGCCCAGAGCGGGAGCGGGTGCCACCGTCGGCCCCCGAGGAGTCCGGCGACGAGGATTAGTCCGAGCCCGCAGTCACGACCTCGCAGTCGAGTTCGGTCCTCAGGTACTGCTCGATGTCGGGGTCGTCGGTGAGCCGGCGTATCATCCGTTCCCACCGGCTGGCCTGGCCCTCCCCGACCACAACAACGTCGGCGTTCCCGGCGGCGACCTCCTCGAGGATCGTCTCCTCGACGAGCAGACCGCGCCGGACGATGTAGCGGGCGTTCGACAGCGTCCCGAAGGCACGCTCGACGGCCTCCCGGAGGTGACGGC
>JAQCNN010000207.1 GCA_028275005.1 Salinirussus sp. | reverse complement strand
CAACTAGCGCGTAGACGGGGATGTTCACCACCGGGCCGTACAGCTCCCGCAGCGTCGGCAGACCGAGGTAGACGAACACCGCAAGCGAGACCGCACCGCTGTAGCCGAGTGCACGTAGCCGGCCCATACCGGGGGTATGGCATGTTGGTACCTAAAGCTGTGCCCCGGACAAACTCTCCTCTCCGGCTCTCCTCAAAGCTCCGCTGGGGGAACGCGAGAAACGAGCCCGTCGAAATCACCGTCGAAACTCAGCACGTCGTCGACGCTGTGGCGACGGGCGAGTGTAATGGTCGTTGCGTCGGTGAAACTCAACCGCTGGTCGTCATACCGCTCGAAGACATCGACAGCGTCGGCGAAGGCGGCGGCCGACACCCGTAGCAACTCGAAAGTCTGCGGGTACGGGTCAGCGCCGCGGAGCCGCTCGCCAAGCCGCTTCGCCGCCCCAAACGACTCACTGCGTGTGAGCGTCAGTGTGACTGCCTCGTCGTAGATGTATTCGCTCACGTACGGAAGACCGAGTTGTCCGTCGTAGACTGCGTTGAGTGCATCACTTGCAGCCTCCGTGTCTCGCCGCGTCGGCGTCGTGGTCCGCGTAGAGCACACCGGTGTCGACGAGCACGGTCATCCGTACAGGATATCGTCGATATCTTCCTCGTCAGCCTCGGCCCCGGACGCAAACCGCCCACGACGCATTGCCTCCTTCTCTTCCTCCGAGAGAGGCACTGTCGATTCCCTGAACGAGTCGATGACTGCGTCGCGGGATTCGTATGCATCGTCGATGAGCCGCGTGAGCAACTCCTGCTGTGTCACCTTCTGTCCCGTTCGTAGCCGGATCTCCGCCCGGAGTTCCTCGAGACGGGACTTCGCGCCCTCCTCAACCTTGACCGCTGTCGGCATATCCGTAGGTTTCTCTCGAAACTTGGTAAACGTTTCTACGACCTGTCGCAGCGTGCTCGTCCCAGCCTTCGCGGCGGCTCACTCCACGGTCACACTCTTTGCGAGGTTCCGTGGCTTGTCGATCGACCGCCCGAGTTCGTCGGCGACGTGGTAGGAGACCAGCTGCAACTGCACGTTCGCGAGCACGCTCGCGGCCCGGCGCTCGGTCTCGGGGAGTTCGAGGACGTGGTCGGCGTAGCGTTCGATATCGCTCTGCCCGTCGGTCACGGCGACGACCGGTGCGTCTCGGGCCTCGACTTCCTTGACATTACCGACGGTCTTTGTCGCCAACTCGTCGTCGCCGGTCACGACCGCGAAGACCGGTGTGTCGTCGGTAACCAGCGCCAGCGGCCCGTGTTTGAGTTCGCCTGCGGCGAAGCCTTCGGCGTGTTTGTAGCTGATCTCCTTCATCTTCAGCGCACCCTCTAGGGCGACCGGGTAGTGGTAGCCCCGGCCGATGAAGAAGTAGGCGCCGGCGTCGACGAACTCGGCGGCCACCCGCTCGGCGTCGGAGTCGTTCAACAGCGTCTGGACGTCACCGGGCAGGTCGCGGAGCGCGGCCACCGCGTCCCGGTTGCCGGATTCGGCGGTCGCGAGCGAGAGAAGATTCAGCGCCGCCAGCTGCGAGGCGAAGGTCTTCGTCGCGGCGACACCGATCTCCGGGCCGGCCCGGATGTACAGGGTGTGGTCGGCCTCGCGGGCCGCGGTCGAGCCGACGGTGTTGGTGACCGCCAGCGTCCGTGCCCCGCGGCGGCTGGCCTCCCGCATCGCCGAGAGTGTGTCGGCGGTCTCCCCGCTCTGGGTAACTCCAACGACGAGGGCGTCCCCGATCGGGGGGACCGAGGTGGCGTACTCGCTGGCGAGGAAGGCCTGGGCCGGCACGCCGGCCGCCCGGAACAGGCCGGCCGCGTACAGCGCGGCGTGGTAGGAGGTGCCCGCGGCGACGAACTGGACGCCGGTCGGCGAGAGGTCACCCAGGTCGCCGATATCCACCGCCCCGCCGAGTTCGTCAACCCGGCCACGGAGACACTGCCGGAGTGCGCGTGGTTGCTCGTGGATCTCCTTGAGCATGTAGTGGTCGTAGCCGCTCTTGCCGGTCTCCTCGGGGTCCCAGTCGACGGTCTCGACGGGCTTGTCGAGGACCTCCCCCGCGGTGTTGGTCACCGTCCAGCCTTCGGCGTCCAGCCGGGCGAACTCCCCGTCGGCGAGATAGACGACACGGTCGGTAAAGTCCCGGAAGGCCGGGACGTCACTCGCCAGGTA
>JAQCNN010000199.1 GCA_028275005.1 Salinirussus sp. | reverse complement strand
GGGGCCAGTGCCGGCGGCAGTCCCGACAACGATTCGACGTGTGTGCGGAACGTGTCGGCAACCGGCGGCAGCGGCGGGTCGAGTGCGCTCTCCTTCGACCTGAAGAATCAGAACGCCTGCGGTGGCATTACCATGACGGATTTCAGTATTGATACACCAGCGAACGACAACGGTAACGTGAAAGATATCGATTACTTTGAGTACAAGAATCAGGGCAACAGTGGGAACGGTCAGGGCAACAGCGGGCAGAATCACGAGGTCAACGTGACCGGCTCCGCGAGTGGATACGCCGAGGCTACCGAAGAGACCGATACGGGACAGTTCGACACCGATGGAAAATATTATAACTTCACCGCGGAGCCGACGACTCCGTCGAACGGAAACATCAATATTAAGATCAAAAACGCATACAAGGATGGGAATAAGGCGAAGCTCACTTATGACACTGTCGGGAGTTCCTCGGACGCCGATATCACGGTCTCACTCCTGTTCACAGACGGCAGTAAAAAGGAGATACACTTCGAGGTCAGCAAGGTGAATACGTGAGAGTGTGCCCGGTGAGGACGCGACGGGTCCGGCCGGCATAGACACAACGCTGACCGTCGGCGAGGTGACAGCGGCGGAGTATCAGGTCAGTGGGTGAGCGACCGCCCCAATCAGCGGAGTGTAGAACGAGATGAGGCCGTCCGCGGCGACTGTGTGAGCCACAGGCAAACAGTCCCTCCGGAACGCAGTCGACGGAACCGGCGCCAGCCGGGCCGACCGCGTCAGCGGAGTTCAGTGCGTACCGAGCGGTGACAGGCAGGGTCCGCGACGACTGACGGTCAGTTGGACCGGCAGAGAAGGCAAAAGGTCCAGGTGCGAGAATCGAACCCGCGTCTCAGCCTCCACAAGGCTGAAGGATAGTCCACTACCCCAACCCGGACATGAGTGCACACGTACCTAGTCTCTGAGTACCTCAAATACGTTACGTTAGACGCGCGCCGGGTCCGCTCACGCGGTGTGGTCCCCGTCGACGCGGTCCTGAAATGCCCGCACGGTCCCGACCAGTTGCTCCCGGGCGGACTCGAACTGCATGAAGTGGGTGCCACCGGCGAGTTCAGCGTATCTGCGGTGGTCGGCGCCGACAGCGTCGTACAGTGCGAGCGCGTCCGGGCGGCGTGAGGCCGTGTCGAGTGACCCCCGGACCACCAGCGTCGGCGCCTCGATGGCACCGGGGTCGTACAGCGGCTCGTCGACGGCGGCGGTCAGGTCGACGAGCGTTCCGTTGGGGGCGGCCACCCGGTCCCCGCCGGCGTGCTGGCCGGAGTCGAGCAGCGTCTCCCAGAACGCGTCGAAGGCGCCCGCCGGAACCGGGTCGGGGCGCTGGCTCGCCCACCGCTCGCGCGTGTCGGCCTCGGTGACCGTCCGGTACGCCGCGGGTGGGTCACCCGGCGAGAAGTCCGCCGCCCGGTCGGCCGCGGGCGAGTAGACCGGGGCGTACTGGACCAGCGAGGCCACCTCGGCGCCCAGGTCCTCGAGCAGGACGCCGGCAGTCATCGACCCCCAGGAGTAGCCGACCAGGTGGACCGTCTCGAAGGTCTCACGAACCGCATCTAGTGCCGCCGCGGCGTCCTGTGCCGCCGTCTCCGCGCGGACCACAGGCTCCCCTTCCTCGGCCGGCGCGTCCAGTTCAGGTGGGCGCTCCGAGTCGCCGTACCCCCGGACGTCGAGGGCGTAGCCGGCCCGGCCCGCGGCAGCCACGTCAGCCAGCCAGGAGTAGCCCTCGGGGGCAAAGGCCGTTCGCCCGCCGTACGTGGCACCGTGGACGAACAGCACGGCCTCCGTCGCACCCTCGGGGACAGTCCGCCAGACACGGACCCGTGTCCCGTCGGCCGATTCGACGTCCAGCGCGTCGGGTGTGTGCATATTCCCCCCTCTGTCTGTGAGCACTAAATACCGGGTGGCAGCCGGGCTCGTCCCGGGCCGGTCCGTGTGGCTTTTGCGCTGTCGTCCGCTACATCGACTGAAACGTGGCTGTCACCAACAAGATCTACATAAAGAACCACCGCCAACTCGCCTCACAGTTGGAGACCTCCTTTCCAAAGGGGGCATTCAAGGGGGCAACACTCGATATCCTCTTTTCGGGTGAGGGGCTCTCAAAGCTCGACGACGCGACGCGGGACCGGGTGCTCGACTTTGCGGAGGACTTCATGGACTGTGACTGTCAGGCAAACCCTCACTGTGGCTGTCCGGAGCGGAAGTTCGTCCGCTACCTGCTTGAACTGCGCGAGCAGGGGCTTGGCCCGGACGCTATCGTCGACGTGATGGGCGACGACTACATGCTGTACGCCTACCCCGGTGACGTCCTCTCCTTTCTCGACAGCGCCGTCCGTACCTTGGAGGCAGCCGAAGCACTGGCCGACGTCGACGGCCAGCACGACGCGGCGCGTGAGGTCCTGGCGCTCAAGCAGGGGCTCGTGCGGTAACGGGTCGTCGAGGGGCCAAGTCAGAAGGAGCTGTCCTCGAAGCTGGAGCCGATCCGGTAGGAGGGGTCGGCCTCCTCGTCGCCGTCGAGTTCCTCGAGTTGGACGACATCCTCCTGGTCGGCCTCGTCGATCTCCTGTCTAAGCTTCGTCACGTAGCGCTTGTGTTCCTCGAGTTGCTCGCGGAGGTGTTCGGCCTCGAGTTCGAGGCGCTCGTGCTCGCGAACAAAGCTCTTTGGTACCTCGACCTTCGGCGGGAAGCTCTCCGTGTCGGGGCTGTCGGACTCGCTGACCTCGTGTTCGGGGGCGACCTCGACCTGGCCGTCGTGGGCAACGAGCATGTCGACGTAGTCACGGAACACCGCCGAGAGCGAGATGTCACGCTCCTCCGCGATATCCCGGAGCGTCTCAAACTTCTCCTGGCTGACGCGAAAGGAGATTGTCTTGTTCTTGTTGCCCATCGTGCAATCCGGTCGTTGCTACTCACACTTAATCGTTTGTCAGACAGACGCACGACCGGTCGTGTCACGGTCGTCGGTCGCGCCGACAGACGCGGGTTGGAGGCGGCGCGGGCAGACCCGTTACAGGCCGGCCTCCGGCTCGGCCTCGCGTTCGCCGTCCAGGCTCTCTAGCCCCTCGATAGCAGCCTGTTTGTAGGCGTCGACGGAGCCGCCGTACTGCTCGCGGGCCATCTCGACGTACTCCCCGCCGTCCTCGACGGCCTGGACCCGGTCGAGCGTCTGCTCGGCAGTCTCGACCACCCAGCGGTCGCGCTCGGTCTCGGTCACCTCGGTGATCGACTCCGGCCGAACCGAGACGTTGACCTCGCCGTCGTCAGTCTCGAAGGTCCGGGGTTTGCCGACCACCGAGACGTACGCCGGCGGTTCGAGCTTTCGGAGTGCGCTCGCGGCGTCGGGCTGGTACTGGCCGGCGTAGGTGAAGAAGGTGTCACCGTTTGGGTCGACGATCCGGCCCTGCCAGTACTCCGAGTCCTCGCCGACGTCCTCGGTCTCGGTGAGGGTGCCGACGATGAACACGCGGTTGGCGCGCTCGCCGGTCGGCAACAGCAGGTAGACCGGCGCCCGCTCGTCGTCCGATTCCTTGAACGTGAAGCTGGCGTCGTTGAACTCGCGTGCGAAGACGCGTCGTGCGACCTCGCGGGTTGGGGTACTCGCCATTATATCGACCTCGCTTTGATCAGGGCGGCCTCCGGGTCGACGCCCCCGGCCAGGCGGTCGGTTTCGTTTGCCAGGACGTATCGGCCGAGTGTCGGTCCGACCACCCGGTAGTACCGGCCGAGTGTCTTCTCACGCATCTCGTCGGCGACGACGGTCGTATCCAGCGCGTCCATGGCCATCTCCTTTGCCTGTTCCAGGCCGATCCCGGTCAGTTCCTCGGTGGCCTCCTTGTCGAAGATCACCTCGTGGACGTCGGTGCCGTCGTCGAGTACGCCCTTGATCCGGAGGTCGAACTCGCCTTCGACCTCGCCGTGCTCGGAGCACCGGCCGTTCTTCAGGACGCGGGTACACTCGGCCTCGGGGCAGCGCTTGACCAGCCCGGAGCCGGACTGGATGTCCACCAGCGCGCCCTCGACCTCGACGGCGTCGTCGCCGACCTCGATGTCCTCGTCGAGTTCCTCGATGACGGTCGTCCGGTTGAGCTTCACCGAGAAGCGACCCTGGTACTCGTCGGTGACGACGTTTCGGAGGTCGTAGACCTTGCCCGCCTCGAGGGCTGGCAGGTCCGACTTCGACCACTTGGTGAACTTGACCGTCCCGGTCTCGTCGCCGAGCAGGCCGACCTGGGCAACGGCGTCGCTGGTGGCGTCCCAGAGGTCGACGACCTTCGCCGTGAGGTCGAGCCACTGCTCCGGGGCGTCGATATCGGCGACCTCGACCCGATCGTTCCCGCCACCCTGGGAGATGTCGTCGCGCTCCATCCCGGCCTCGTCGAGGTACGTGTTCGTGACGCTACGCCGGGCCTCGCTGACGGGGACCTTGTACTCGTTGACCAGCGTGTCCAGTCGCTCGGCTACCTCGTCGACGGTCACCTCGAGATGGTCCGCAAACTGTTCGTGTATCTCGCTCGCGTGGGTACGCAAATCTGTCTCACTCATTGCTTTCACTGTCTCCGGTCTGTGTTTCGGTGGGAGACATACAGCGATTCACGCCCGATAATATAAAAGGTTCCGCAGGGAGGGTGAAAGTGTATCCGCAGGACAGCGCCGGCCCGCTCGCGTGTTACCCCTCCTCCTCTCGGAGCTTCCGGCGCTGGATCTTGCCGGTCGTCGTCGTCGGCAGCTCCTCGACGAAGTCGACCTCCCGGGGGTACTCGTACTCCGCGAGGCTGTCGCGTACGAGGTCACGCACCTCCTGCCGGAGTTCGTCATCGCCCTCGACCCCCGCTACCGGCTGGATGAACGCCTTTATGATCTCGTTACGCGTCTCGTCGGGAACCCCGGCGACGCCGGCCTGTTCGACGTCGTCGTGTTCGAGGATGGCACTCTCGACCTCGCCCGGGCCGACCCGGTAGCCCGAGGTGATGATCACGTCGTCGTCGCGGGCCTTGAACCAGAGATAGCCGTCCTCGTCCCGGTAGCCCAGGTCCTCGGTCAGGTGCCAGTCGACACCTTCGGGGTCGGTGACGGTGGCCGCCGCCGTCCGCTCCGGGCGGTTCCAGTACTGCTTGAAGACGGCCGGGTCACCGGTGTCGCGGCGGACGGCAAGCATACCCACCTCCCCGTCTGCCCGGCGCTCACCGGTCTCGGGGTCGACAACGGCAACGTCGTGACCGGGGACCGGTTTGCCCATGCTGCCGGCCTGTGCCGAAAACCACTTTCGACAGTTTGTCACCAGCAGGTTCGCCTCGGTCTGGCCGTACAGCTCGTTGACCGCCACGCCGTCGAGTGTGTCGTCGGCCCACCCCAGAATCTCCGGGGTGAGTGGCTCTCCGCCCGAGCAGACCGCCTTCAGGTCGAGGTCGTACTGCTGGGTGGGGTCCTCGACGGTCATCATCATCCGGATGGCGGTCGGCGGGAGGAACGTGTCGGTGACACCGTGTTCCTCGGCGATCCTGAAGGCCTGCTCGGCGTCGAACCCTTCCATCGGGTAGCCGACGACGGGGCGACCGTAGTGCCAGGCTGGGAAGACAAGGTCACCCAGGGCGCCGATCCACGCCCAGTCGGCGGGGGTCCAGAACACCGACTCGTCGACGGCACGTTCGAAGTACATGTAGAAGGCCGGACAGTGGCCGACCCAGACCCCGTGGCCGTGGAGGACACCCTTCGGCGGGCCGGTCGAGCCGCTGGTGTACATGATGATCGCGGGTGTCTCCGGGTTCGTCTCCGCGAGGCTCATACTCCGGGGATACCCCTGGCGGAGCGCCGCAAAGTCGTGTGCGTCCTCGGGGTCGTCGGCGTCGACGGCGACGACGTACTCGAGATCCGGGCAGTCCGCGGCGGCCGCCTGGACCGTCCCGAGCACCGACTCGTCGGCGACGACCACCGTGGCGCCGCTGTCGTCGAGCCGATGCTGGAGGGCGTCGACGCCAAAGAGCACCGACAGCGGCAGCGACACCGCGCCGAGCTTCCAGCAGGCAAAGTGGGTCAGCGGGTTCGCCGGCTTCTGTGGGACGACGACCCCGACGCGGTCGCCGCGGTCGACCCCCAGTTCCGCGAGTGCGTGGGCGAGCTGGTTCGACTGGTCGTCGAGGTCGTCAAACGTGTAGGTCTCGTGGTCGCCGCCGGGGTCGTGCTGGTACAGCGCCGGCCGGTCGGTACGGTCGTGTTTTCGCAGACAGTCGTACGCGATGTTGTAGTCGTCGGGCAGGCCCCAGCTGAACTCCTCACGGGCACTCACGTAGCTGTCGTGGTCGAGACGGACGTCCCACGCCATGCCTGCCGTTGTGGTGCCACCGGTTTGTATCCGGGGGAGACCGGGGCCGGGCGAGTCGCGGTCGAGGGTCACGTAGCCGGAGGGTCTTTGTGGCTGTCGACCTCAGCAGTTCCATGAGCGACCCCGACGGGCTCGCGGGCTTTCTCCGGTCGAAGCTCCGGGCGGCGGGCCGGCAGTACGCCGAGGCACGGGAGGCATACGGCGAGGGGAAGGCGGCCGCGGTCACGGACCTGCCGACCGACGAGGAGGGGCGGGCAAAGCTGGTCTGTCGCCGACACGCCGAGCGCCGCGCGGTCACCCTCGACGGGAAGTGTCGACCCGCCTGCTACGAGGCCCACCCCGACTGCGAGGGCTGTGTCGAGGACATCCGGGACGGAACCGTCGAGACGTGGGAGTGACCGTCGTCGCGGTCGTCCTGGCCGGGGGGACCGGCACCCGTCTGTACCCCGCCAGCCGCCCCGACCGCCCAAAACAGCTGCTCGGACTCGGCGGCGAGGACTCGCTCCTCGCGCGGACGGTGGACCGCGCCGGCTTCGCCGACCAGCGGTACGTCCTTACCCGCCCCTCGCTGGTCGACGCGGTCCGCGAGCACGCACCCGGGGCGGCGGTGTTGGCCGAGCCCGAACCGAGCGACACCGGCCCGGCACTCGTCTACGCCGCCCACCGGGTCCGCGAGCAGGTCGGCGACTGCGTCCTGGTCTGTCTCCCCAGCGACCACCGCGTCACCGGTGACTTCGTGCCGACAGCGGCGCGCGCCGCCACGGTCGCCGCCGACACCGGCCGGCTGGTCACGGTCGGCGTCGAGCCGTCCCGGCCGGCGACGGGCTACGGCTACATCGAACCCGGCGTCGACCGGGGCGACTACCGCGAGGTCGCCCGGTTCGTCGAGAAACCCGACCGGGAGACGGCCGAGCGGTACGTCGGGGAGGGCTGGCTCTGGAACGCCGGGGTCTTTGCGTGGACGCCGGCGGCGCTACTCGGCGCGGCAGAGAACTCGCCGCTTGCTCCCCTGGTCGAGGCGCTGGCGGCGGGCGAGCCGGCGGCGGGGTTCGCGACGGTCGAGCCCGTCAGCGTCGACGATGCGGTGTTGGAGCGGGCCGACGATGTTGCGGTCGTCTCCGCGGCCTTCGGGTGGGATGATCTTGGCTCGTGGGACGCCGTTGGCCGCGTGCTCGTCACGGACACCGAGGGAAACGCCCACCTCGGGGGGACGCTCGCGGTCGACGCCACCGGCTGCGTGCTGGCCGCCGGCGGGGATAGCCACGTCAGCGCGGTCGGCGTCGAGGGGCTGGCGGTCGCGAGCTACGGCGGCCGGACACTCGTCGTCCCACTGGAGAGCGCCGAACGGGTGCGCGAGGTCGTCGCAGAGCTGGACGAGTAGGGGTCACACAGAGATCAGAGCACTGATATCGACCGGTCGCCGACCGGTGGTGATGGCGGGGAATCACGACCCACTGTCGGTTACTGTAGAGGATGGCGAGGTCGTCCTGTCGGTGTTCAACGTCGACACGTACGACTCGGCTCGGGTCCGGCTCGACCCAGAGGAGGCACGCTCGCGCGCCCAGGCGGTCCTCGAGGCGGTCGACGGTGTCGACGTCGACAGCGAGACCGGCTCCGAGGACGACGACCGCAGTCAGATGGGGGTCCCGCCCGGTGCGCCCTCGGCGACACCGTTCCGGGCCTGAGCCGCCTCGCGGTCACGTCACCCCTCGGGCAGGATGTGCAGGCCGGCACGGCTCTTTAGCACGACCACTGTCTCGGCGTCGGTGTCGAGATACGCCGGGCGGGCGATGGTCTCCGCCTCGTAGGTCTCGGGGTCGAGTACCTGGACAGCGCGGTCGTCCTCGACGGCGACGAGTGTCGTCTCCTGGCCGTCGTCGCGCCAGCCCAGCCGGGTCGCCTCGGGCCGGTCGGCGTCCTCGAAGGCCGCCTCGTAGCTCTCGCCGGTCGTCAGCCGCACCCCCTTCAGGTTTCCCTGGACGCTACGGACGAGCACCGGGCCGTCGCCGTCCCCGGTGTCGATCACCTCGCCGGGCCGGTAGGCCGGGAGCCGGGCAACGTAGGCCATCCGGTAGACCCGCTCGCCGTCGTCCTCGGTGATCAGCCGGCGGGACTCACTGACCGCACCACCCAACTGCCGGACGACCCGCTCGGCGATGGCCCGGCCGATCTGTGTGGTAGAGACCTTCATGTCCAGGCCGCCGTCGACCTCGCCGAGTTCGGTGATGTAGGCGTCGCGGTCGCCCTTTCCCTCGCGGTCGGCGACGTACGCCCGACCGACCT
>JAQCNN010000194.1 GCA_028275005.1 Salinirussus sp. | reverse complement strand
GCGCCGACTTCGACCGGGAGTACCGGATCGACGAGGTGCACGGCGACCCCCCGCACGACTACTGCATGCTCGACCGGGACCTGACGCTGGTGGAGTTCGCCCCGCCCGAGGAGTAGTCCTGCCAGTTCCTACCGCCGACACACCGGCCAGCAGCGCTACGCCTCCGCCTCGATACCGGTCCTGTCGAGAGACGTCTCGACGGTCCGGTCGTTCCCGGTGATGGTCCGCCCCAGTGTCGCCCGGCAGGGTGTGACCGTGTACGGCTCGTCCGTCTCCGGTGGCTCCTCTGCTGTCGGGCTGTATGCCCGGACGTCGCCGGCAGCGGGGTGGCACCCCTACCCGGGCGGTCACCGGGAACCCCGGCGGGGTCAGGGCAGGGTCCCGACGCGGTCGGCCGCGTACCCGTAGACGTGTTCGTACCCTTCCGGGGACAGCAGAACGGGGTAGAAGCCCTCCTCGGCGACCACCTCGGCGCCGTCAGCGGCGGCAAAGGCTGTCCCTGCCGGCACCTCGGTGAAGTTGTCGGCGTAGACCTCGTACTCGCTCGCGGCCCCCTTCGGGATCGGGTCCCGCAGCCGGAAGACGGGCAGACCGTCGGCCGGCGGCCGTTCGGCCTCCGGGAGCACCCCGACAGCACCCAGGAAAGCGCGCGCGACACGGGTGGCGTTCGCCGCCGCCGTCTCAGAGCCCTGGTAGCCACACTCGACCTCGATGGTCCGTGGGACCGACTCGAAGAGCCGCCCGTCGGTCTCGGTGCCGGCGTCGACGACGGCATCCACGCCCAGTCGCGGGCAGATGTGTCGGGCGTAGTCGGTGACCTCGTCGACGATCGCGAAGGGGTTGCCGTAGGACTGTGTCGAGTGCAGACAGAGGGTGGTACACTCGCCTAACCGCTCGCCGATCTCGGCCGCCAGCCGGGACTCGTGGGTGTCCCCGTCGGGGTCACCGGGGAACGTGCGGTTCAGGTCCTCCTCGAGGTACCGCTCACCCGCCGCCAGCGCCTCCTCGTTTGCGACCGCCAGGGCCACCGGCTGCTGGACGTCGGGGCTCTCCGCCAGCAGGTCCTCGACGGCTCGCATCCCGCAGGGCTCGTCGCCGTGGATGCTGCCGATAACGGCGTACTCGGGCTCCCCGGTACCGAGCTGTTCGATTCGCATCTCTAAAATGTTCAGGCTGTAGCAGTATGAGTCGGACGGTTCGTGGCCGGGCTCGTATGGAGCTGTTCGGGCCGTTCGACGGGTAGAGGGCCACTCATCCCTCGACGAGGCCCTCTCGCTCCCGGAGCTCCCTGCGACGGACCTTCTCGGTGCTCGTCCGCGGGAGGGCCTCGAGATACTCGATCTCGCGGGGGTACTCGTAGTCGGCCAGCCGGTCGCGGACGTAGCTCTGGAGCCGGTCCCGGAGGGCCTCGGGTTCGTGCCCGTCGGCGGTGACGACAAAGGCCTTCGGGACCTGCCCGCGCTCGTCGTGTGGGACACCGATCACGCCGGCATCCGCGACCGCGTCGTGGCCGACCAGCGTCTCCTCGACCTCCTCCGGGCCGATCTTGTAGCCCGAGGAGATAATCACGTCGTCGGTCCGCCCGACGAACTCGAAGTAGCCGTCCTCGTCGACGGTCCCCAGGTCCTCCGTGAGCAGCCAGCCGTTCTGGACCTTCCGGTCGGTCTTCTCCGGCCGGCCCCAGTACTCCGTGAAACAGACCGGGTCGTCCTCGTAGCGGACGGCGATCTCCCCGACCTCCCCCGGTCCGAGCCGCTCGTGGGTCTGTTCGTCGACGATGGCGACCTCGTGACCCGGCGCCGCAGGCCCCATCTTCCCCTCCCTGACCTCGACGAGCGGGGCGCGCTCGGACACGAGCAGGTTCGCCTCCGTCTGGCCGTAGGCCTCCTCGACGGTGTCGACCCCGAAGGTCTCGGCGGCCCACTCCCGAATCCCCTCCCCGACCGACTCGCCGCCGGAGCCGATATGTCGTAGCTCGGTGAAGTCCTGGTCGGGGTTCTCAGCCTGCATCATCATCCGTAGCGCAGTCGGCGGCCCGGAGAAGTAGGTGACCCCGTACTTCTCGATGACCCGGAACGCCTCCTGGGGGTCGAACTGCCCGCCGGCGTAGGCGACAACCGGCTGTCCGTAGTAGAGTGTCGGCATCACCGCCGAAAACAGCGAGCCGACCCAGGACCACTCCACAGGTGTCCACGTGACCCGGTCCTCGGTCCCCCCGGTCTCGAGAAAGCC
>JAQCNN010000191.1 GCA_028275005.1 Salinirussus sp. | reverse complement strand
AATCCCGAGAATCTTGTTGCTCGCCATCTTGTCGATATATACCTGGTTGCGGCGGTTAAAAGTTGCTAGAACAGCCTGTCAGCAGTCCCCCCGTCCCCGGACGCTGTCCCCTGCTTTCCGGTTCCGGGTCGATCCTGTCGACCCTACACAGGGCCACAGCCGTGCGCTCCGTCTGCAGCCGAACGCTGACTACGCGTCGCCGGAGCCGTCACTGACCGTGACCTGTGCCGGCCGGAGCACCTTCCCGCCCATCTCGTAGCCGGGGCGGTGGAGGTCCTCGACCGTTCCCTCGGGCTGGTCGGAGTCGACGCGCATCAGCACCTCGTGGCGGGTTGGGTCCGTCTCCTCGCCAGGGTCCGGCCGGATGACCACGACGTTCTCCTGGTCGAGTTCCTCGTCGAACTGCTGGAGGGTGGACTCGACCCCGCCGCGGATGTCGGCGTCCTCGCCCTGCTCGAGTGCCCGGGCGAGATTGTCCCGCACGTCGAGCAGCCGGGTCACGAGGTCCTCGGTCGCGCGGGCCCGGACGTCCTCCATCTTCTGTTCCTGGCGTTTCTTGTAGTTCTGAAAGTCCGCCTGCTTCCGGGCCAGGCGTGACTCCAGGGTTTCGACCTCCGCCTCTCGCTCCTCGAGCTGTCCTTCCAACTCCGAGACGGCGTTCCGGAGGCCGGCAACCTCGCCGGCCACCTCCTCGGCGTCACGCTCCTCGACGTGCTCGAGTAGCTCCGGCCCGGGGTCGACGCTGTCGGCGATATCCGCTATCGACGCCGCCGTCCCGTCGCTCCCCTCGGCGGCCTCCCCGTCGCCGTTTGTGTCCGGTCCGGCGTCACCGGCCTCGGCCGCTGTCCGGTCAGCAGCCCCGCTGTCGCCCTCGGCGTCGTCCGGGGAGTTGTCGGTCGCGTCCTGCTCGGTCATACCGGTACGGAGCCGTCTCGCGGATAAAAAGGAAGCGACACGCGACAGTGCCCGGCACCGGCTGACAGCGGCGACACGCTCATGCCGGCGGCACGCCGACCGGACCTGTGGACAGTGAGTTCGAGTTCGAACTACAGGTCTGTGCGTGGGCCGAGCGCCACTGGCCGCCGGCAGGCGGCGACGACCGGCCGGTCGTCGTTGCCCGCCAGTTGGGGACCGGCAGCCGCCGGTGGGACACTATCGTCCTCGTCTGTGACCCCGAGGGGCTCGCCGCTCGGGGCGCATTCGGCGAGCGGCGCCTGGATTCGGACCTCCTGCACGTCGTCCGACACGCCCCCCCGACGTGGGCCTGGTACCGTGAGGCACTGCCCGACCCGGGCTACCCCTGGCGGTACGTCCGTGAGGCGGTTCACCGGGCCGCCGACCGGGGGGTCATCGAGCGACGCAAGCGCAACGGCCGGGTCCAACTCCGCCGGCTCCGGCCCTACCCGGACTGGGTCGAGCGGGTCATCGCCGTCGAGAACAAGCCGGACCTCGACGCGGCCGCGGCGCGGGCGCTTCGCCCCCAACTCCGCCACGATGTCGCACTCGCGCTGGCGGACGAGGTCTGGGTCGCGACCGCCGAGGCCGGCGGACGCGTCGAGCCGGCACTGCTGGAGGATATCCCCGTCGAGGCGGGGATCCTGACAGTCGTGCCGGGTGACCGTGGCGCCGACGCCACACGGGTCGTCTGGCGGCCGCGCACCCTTCCGGCCGAGGAGACCGGCACGCGGATCCTCGAGAACCCGGCCGGTGGCGGTCACGACACCTCGGCGGCCCGCTTCGAGTACGCCGAGCCCGACTGGAAGGCCCGCAAACGCCTCGAGATCGCCGAACGAGCCTACGAGCGGGGCTGGCGCAGCTACGCCGACTCGATGCGCCCCGACTGCCGGTACTTCGAACTCCGCCCACGGCCGGAGGTCGCCCGGCCCTACTGTGTGGCAAAGGACTGCCACCAGACCGCCGGCGAGTGTGCGGGCTCCTGCCCGGCGTTCGAGCCCGAGCCGCCCGCGTGGCGCCAGGGGGAGTGGCCGGTCGACGGCGGCCCCGGGGCAGGGGTCAAACGGCTGCTCGAGCGCCAGCGCTCACGCCGACGCCCGGGCACGGAGTGACGACTCTCACGGGGCCTGCAGAGCACAACGCTCATCAACGATCATTCTAATGTAGTGGCATGAGTCAGGACTCGGAGGCGGCCGTTCGGGAGATCATGTCCTCGCCCGTCGAGACGGTGACGCCGGAGGAGACGGCAGCAACGGCGGCAGCACGGATGCGTGACGAGGAGATCAGCGCGCTGCTGGTGACGACCGCCCCCCCGTCTATCGTAACAACGACCGATATGCTCGCGGTCGTGGCAGACGGCGAGAGCGGTCACGAGGTGACCGTCGGCGAGGTCATGACCGAAGCCGTGGAGACTGTCCCGCCGGACCTCGAGGTTCGGCGGGCCGCGGAGATGATGACGACCTACGGCATCAAGCATATTCCCGTGGTCGACGACGACTATCTGGGGGTCGTCTCCTCGACGGACATCACCGCCCTCCAGTCCTGACCGCGGCCCTGCAGGCCGTTACTCCCGGACTTCAAGATCCGCCCGGGGCAGCGCCAGCCGGAAGGTCGGAACGGTCGTTCGCACGCGCTCGACGGCCCCACGGTCCGCCAGTGTGTGTAACGCCGACCGCACCTCACCGACCGGCGGGTCCTCACCCGTCTCCCGGAGGTCCTGTAGCGTTGCGACGACGCTCTGGGGCTCCTCCTCGGGTTCGGGGAGCACGTCGAGGATGGCCGCCCCGAACGCGTCGGTATCGACGGCTCGGGGGCCCTCGAGTTCCTCGCCGGTGACCAGCGCCTCCGCCTCGGGCGTCGCACAGATCAGTGAGTTATCGTTACGGTAGTAGTGCTCACTCAGCTCCGCCTCCAGGTAGCTGTGGACCGCACTGCCGCTGTCCATCCCCCACGCCGCCTGCAGCTCGGCGTTCTTCGTTGGCTGGCGCTCGACGATGTCGGCCAGCCGCTCCTGTGCTTCCTCCGAGAGGCTCATCGGTGCCGGGTTACGCCACGGGGTACATTGAGGTTTGGATCTGCGGGTCGGGACCGGTGGCCGACACCCCGTGACCGGTCACTCGCCACGCAGTTCCCGCATGTGGTCGACCCGGCGCTGGACGAGCCCGGGCTTGCCGATGTCGTGGCGGGTCCGGAGCCCCTCGTCGCCGGCGGCAGCGAGCGCCGCCTCCGCCTGTGCTTCGGCCTCGGTGATCGTGTCAGCGACGCCGACAACCGCAAACGAGCGGGACGTGGTCGTGTATATGCCCTCCTCGCGGTCGTCGACGCTGGCGTAGAACAGGAGCGCGTCTCCGGCGCTGTCTCGCGGCTCATCGCCGCTCGACTCCTCCGTGGCCCGCTCGCGGGCGGCGCGGGCCACGCTGTCTGCATCGATAGTGACCTTCGTCCCGGCCTCCGGCTCGGTCGGGTAGCCGTCCGGGACAGCGTACTTGCAGACCGTGGCGTTACGGGCGAAGGTTAGCTGTGGCAGTGAGTCCCCGTCACGGGCAGCGACGAGCACGTCGAGGAAGTCGGTCTCCAGCGCCGGCAGCGTGTTCATCGCCTCCGGGTCGCCAAAGCGGGCGTTGAACTCCACCACCTTCACCCCCTCGGCGGTGAGCATGAACTGGCCGTACAGGACACCCTTGTACCCCTCCAGCGCGTCGACGGTTGCCTGGATGACGTCCACCGCCTCGAGGTAGTCGTCCTCGTCCATGAACGGGAGGTGGAGGGCGGCGTCGGTGTAGGAGCCCATCCCGCCGGTGTTGGGGCCCTCGTCGCCCTCGTAGGCGCGTTTGTGGTCCTGAACGGCCGGCGTCACACGAACGTCACCGTGGGCAACGAAGGCCTGGAGGGTGAACTCCTCGCCGACCAGTCGCTCCTCGAGGACGACCCGGTCGTAGTCGGCGTCCCGGAGGTGCGCCTTTGCCTCCTCGGCGGTGACCTGGTCGCCGATGACGCGGACACCCTTGCCGCCGGTCAACCCCGCGGGCTTGACCGCGAGGTCGCCGTGACTGTCGATATACGCACAGGCGGCCTCGGTGTCCCGGAACTCCTCGAAGTCGGGACAGCCAGGGATGTCGTGGTCCTGCATGAACCGCCGTTGGAACCCCTTGTCCGTCTCGATGCGGGCCTGTTCGGCCTGTGGACCAAACGTGTAGACACCCGCGTCGTCGAGGGCGTCGGCGACACCTGCCTCCAGCGCGGCCTCCGGGCCGATAACGGCGATATCGGCGCCGACCGCCTCGGCGTAGGCGGTGACGGCAGTTGGGTCAGTCGTCTCTAGTGTCTCGAATCCGGCCGTCAGCGCCCCGATACCGGGGTTACGGTTCCCGGCACAGGCGTACAGCGTCGCACCCTCACTCGCCGCGACCGCCCGGGCGATGGCGTGTTCGCGGCCGCCCCCGCCGACGAGCAGCACTGTCTCAGTCATACCTGAGTGGCCGGCAGGCGGTGACTAAAGGGTTCGGCTTCGGTATCCCAGGGATTAGGTGGCGGGCACCGCTACTGAGGGTATGAGCACACCGACGAGCCGGAACCGGCTGGACGAGGAGGGGAGCCCCTACCTCCAGGCCCACGCCGACAACCCCGTCAACTGGCAGCCCTGGGACGAGGCCGCAAAGGAGGCCGCAAAGGAGCGTGACGTCCCGATCTTCCTGTCGATCGGCTACGCCGCCTGTCACTGGTGTCACGTCATGGCCGAGGAGAGCTTCGAGGACGAGGCGGCCGCTGCCCTGCTCAACGAGCACTTCGTCCCCGTGAAGGTCGACCGGGAGGAGCGCCCCGACGTCGACAGCATCTACATGACGATCTGTCAGCGGGTCTCCGGGCAGGGCGGGTGGCCGCTCTCGGTCTGGCTCACACCGGAGGGTGACCCGTTCTACGTTGGCACCTACTTCCCGCCGGAGGCAAAGCGGGGACAGCCCGGGTTCAAGCAGCTGTTACAGGACATCCAGGGTGCCTGGTCGGACCCCGAGGAGCGCGAGGAAATCGAGGAACGCGCCACAAAGTGGACCCGGGCGATCGAGGGGGAACTTGAGGAGGTGCCGGACCAGCCCAGCCCACCCGAGGAGGGTGTTCTCGAGCGTGCAGCCGACGCCGCCGTCAACGGGGCCGACCGGACCCACGGCGGCTGGGGCCGGGGCCAGAAGTTCCCACAGCTGGGTCGGCTCCACACCCTCCTACGGGCACACGACCGGACCGGCGAGCCGGAGTATCTCGAGGTTGCGACCGAGACCCTCGACGCGATGGCCGACGGCGGCCTCTACGACCACGTCGGCGGCGGCTTTCACCGCTACACGACCGACCGGGAGTGGGTGGTGCCCCACTTCGAGAAGATGCTCTACGACAACGCCGAGCTCCCGCGGGCCTTTCTCGCGGGCTATCAGGCCACCGGCGACGAGCGCTACGCGACCGTCGCCGAGGAGACCTTCGCCTTCCTCGAGGACGAACTCCAGCACCCCGGGGGTGGCTTCTACAGCACACTCGACGCACGGAGCGCAGACGGGAGCGGCGAGCGTGTCGAGGGGGAGTTCTACGTCTGGACGCCCCAGGAGGTCCGGGAGGCTGTCGCCGACGCGACGGACGCGGAGCTGTTCTGTGCCCGCTACGGCGTCACCGAGGCCGGCAACTTCGAGGGCCGAACGGTGCTCACGGCCTCGACGCCGGTCGCGGAGTTGGCCGAGACGCACGACCTCGACACGGCGGCGGTTCGGGGGCGACTCAACCGCGCCCGCGAGCAGGTCCGGGCGGCCCGTGAGCACCGGCCACGCCCGCCTCGTGACGAGAAGGTACTCGCAGGGTGGAACGGCCTGGCCGTTTCGGCACTCGCAGAGGGCGGGCTCGTCCTCGACGAGACCCACGCCGAGACGGCGGCGGAGGCGCTCGCGTTCGTCCGCGAGCACTGCTGGGACCCCGAGGCCCGTCACCTCCACCGCCGCTACAAGGACGGCGAGGTCCGCATCGAGGGGTATCTCGAGGACTACGCCTTCCTCGGCAAGGGGGCACTCGACCTGTTTCAGGCGACCGGCGAGGTGGACCACCTCGCCTTCGCACTCGAGTTGGCGCGGGCCATCGAGGAGCGGTTCTGGGACGAGGAGCAGGGAACGCTCTACTTCACCCAGGCCGGTGGGGAGGACCTCATCGCCCGCCCACAGGAGGTCTCCGACCAGTCCACTCCCTCCAGTGCGGGTGTCGCCGCACAGCTACTGCTAGCACTCGACCACTTTGCCGAGGCCGACCTCGGGGCTGTCGCCGAGACGGTCGTGAACACCCACGGCGACCGGATCGACGCGAACCCGCTCCAGCACGCGAGCCTCTCGCTGGCGGCGGCGACGCTCGCAGCGGGTCACACCGAACTCACGCTCACAGCCGACGACCCGCCGGCCGAGTGGCAGGCGTCGGTCGCCGAGCGGTATCTCCCCGCACGCCTGCTGGCCTGGCGACCCGGGGATGACGAGCGGTTGGCGGGCTGGCTGGACACGCTGGACCTGGAGGAGACACCCCAGGTCTGGGCCGGCCGCGGGCCACGCGATGGGGAGCCAGTCGTCTACGCGTGTCGCTCGTTTGCCTGTTCACCGCCGAGAGCGGCCGTCGAGGACGCGCTCGCGTGGGCGGCCGACGAGGCCTGACAGCACAGCTGGACGCGGTGGGCCCGGCCGTCTCCCCCTTCACCCCTCGCGAAGCTCACTCAGGTGCTCCCAGGTCTCCGCACAACCACAGCCGTCGTCGATGTCGTCGAGGTGGCTGTCGTCGCGCTCCGAGGACGTCTCGCTCATAGTTACTCGCAGTACGAGTAATCATAAGTAGCTTGTGGGCACCGTTCACAGGGTGCGGAGCACGGGCACAGCCCGATGGAGGGGCGGTGAGGGCTCAGCCGAAGTACTCCTCGATACGCTGGGCCAGGTAGACCGCGGCGGGGACCGGCTCCTCCTCGACGAAGCGCACGACCTCCTCCCCACGGTGTTCCACGACCACCGTCGGGATGTACTCGATGTCGTACTCCTCGACACCTGGGCCCTGTTTGTCCTTGTCGAGTTCGTGATGAACGACGTTCGCCTCCGGAACACCGGCCTCCGCCAGGGCTGCGCCGAGGTCTGGGAGCTGTGCCCGGCAGTCCTTGCACCAGTCGCCGCCCCAGATCTTGTAGACCAGTCCACCGTGCTCGGCGATAGTGTCGACCGTGTCGGCGTAGGCGTCGGCGGTCCACACCGGGTTCGGTTCCATCGTCTCCAGTGTCATACACGTCCGTATGCGGGCGGCCGGTATAATCCTCGCCCTCGACAACCGGCCCCCGGGTCGGGCCTGTCCCGTCTCGGGTCGTACTCGTCGCCGGCAGGCCGTGCCGTCGGCGAGGGAACTTAGTCGGGGGCCCGTCAAGGGCGACCAATGCACGACAGTATCACCGACGCGGTCGGGTCACCGCTCGTCAGGGTCGACGGGCCGCCGGGGACGACCGTCGCCGCGAAGGTGGAGTCGTTCAACCCCGGCGGCTCCGCGAAGGACCGGCCGGCCCGGGCGATGGTGGCCGCGGCCGAGGCGGCCGGCGACCTGACCCCTGGCGACACGATCGTCGAACCGACCAGCGGGAACACCGGTATCGGCCTGGCGATGGTGGGCGCCGCAAAGGGCTACGACGTCCGGATCGTGATGTCGGCCTCGAAGTCACCCGAGCGCCGCCGGGTGATGGAGGCCTACGGCGCCGACCTGGAACTCGTCGACGGCGATATCAGTGACTGTCGCGAGCGCGCGGACGAACTCGACCGACAGGAGGGGTTCGTCCAGATGCGCCAGTTCGAGAACCCCGCCAACCCCGACGCCCACTACGAGACGACAGCCCCCGAGACTATCGAACAGGTCGGCGACCGGACCGTGGACGCCCTGGTCGCCGGCGTCGGCACCGGCGGCATCATCACGGGTCTCGGCCGCGGCCTGCGCGAGGCCTTTCCCGAGGTCGAGATTGTGGCCGTCGAACCCGAGGAGAACGCGGTCATCTCGGGTGGAGAGGCCGGCAGCGACGACTTCCAGGGGATGGGACCGGGGTTCATCAGCGAGAACCTCGATACGGACCTCCTCGACGGCGCGGAGACCGTCGGCCTGGACGCAGCCGAGGCGGAGTGTCGCCGGCTCGCCCGCGAGGAGGGGATCCTCGTCGGGCAGTCCTCCGGCGCCTCGAACCTCGCCGCGAAACGGGTGGCGGAGCGCTTGCGGGAGGACGGGACCGTCACCGACCCGCTCGTGGTGACCGTCTACTGGGACTCGGGCGAGCGGTATCTCTCCACGGGGCTGTTCGACTAAGCCTCGAACTCCGCCTCGGTCACCCGAACCCGCAGTGTGTCGTCGACCTCGTGGAGGTCGTACGCCGGAACAGTCTCGCCGGTCCGGGCGACGTACATCGGGTCACGGAGTTCGGGCGGCCCCTCATCCTGCCCCGTGACACCGTACACCCGGAGGTAGCGCCCGGTCTCCGCGGGGTCGACCTCGTCGTCGCGGATAGCTGTTGCCAGCCGCCGGGAGAGCCACTCGGTCTCGCTGACCGAGCGGTCCTCGACGAGTGCGTCGCGGACGAAGCGGACGAGATACCAGTTCAGGTCGTTACACAGCGCCACGGCGGCGCCCAGGCTGACCGTCTCGGCGGTGACCGTGTTCGCGTAGGGTGCCGCCAGGTCGTATGTCGCGAGCGCCTCGCGGGCCGTCTCGCGGGACAACAGCTCGTACCGGAGGGTGACATCGGCCGCGCCGAGCAGACAGACCCGGGGCATACTCACTTCACCGCAACGCCGGCCAGCCCAAAGCGGTTTCGCCTGCCGGGAGTGGCCCACCGCAACTCGACTGACCGGTTTCTTTAGGTCGGGGGTGTAAGGGTCGGCTGTGAGGGACACGACAGACGGGGCCGACGACACCGCCCAGGGCCGCCACGAGCGGGTGACAGTACACCCGACGCCGGGTGCGGGCAACTCGCTGCGGGCCTGGTACCGCCGCCGAAACCCACTCCGGGTGGTGGTCAACTACGTCGTCATCCTGGTCTGTCGGGTCTCCCCGAGTCTGTGGCTGAAGCGGTGGCTGTTGCGCCGGCTCGGTGTCACTGTCGGGGACCGGGTCGCCTGGGGGCTCGAGTCGACCCCCGACGTGTTCTGGCCGGACCTGATCACAGTCGAGGACGACGCCGTTATCGGCTACGACGCGACGCTGCTCTGTCACGAGTTTCTGGTCGAGGAGTACCGGACCGGGGCGGTGGTCATCGGCGAGGCTGCAATGGTCGGCGCGGGCGCTACTGTCCTCCCTGGTGTGCAGGTCGGTGAGGGCGCGCGTGTGGCGGCGAATTCGCTCGTCACCGAGGACGTCCCCCCGGGGGCGACTGTCGCCGGCGTTCCTGCCGAGGTGGTGAGCCACGCGACCGAGGACGGCGGGGCCGACGACGGCCAAACCGCCTGACCGGCCGCGGACCGCGGTAGGCAGGCTTATTTTTTCCCGGCCGTTTTAACCGCGTATGGACTACGACGAGATGCTTGAGCGCGGGATCGAGGAGACGCCGGACACCGAGGGCAGCGGCGACCGCTTCGAGGTGCCCGACCCGGAGCTACGACAGGAGGGCAACGCCACTGTCTTCGAGAACTTCCGGGCCGTCTGTCAGGACTACGCCCGCGAGCCCGAACACGTCTTTAGATTCCTCCAGAACGACCTCGGCACGAGCGGGCATATCGACGAGAGCGAGCGGGCACGGCTCACTGGCGAGTTCGGCCAGCGTCGGGTCCGGGCGGCCATCGAGTCCTACGCCGAGGAGTACGTCCGCTGCCCGGAGTGTGGGCTGCCGGACACCCGGCTCGACCGCGGACAGGGGACGGTTGTCCTGCGGTGTGAGGCCTGTGGCGCCCGGTCACCGGCCGGCGACTGACCGGCAGACAGCCTACCGGAGTTCCTGTAGGGTCTGTAACTCGTGTTCTGTCCGTAGAAACTCCGCAAGTGGACGGTGTTCCGTGCAGTCGGGGCAGTCAAAGCCGTCCTCGGCAGGCGGGAGACTGGACGGGTCTGACTCCCACTCCTTTCGACACGCCGGGCAGAGTAGCCGAACGTATGCTTCCTCCATGCGTGCCACTCACAGGCGCGAGGCGCGCAAAAAGGTTGTGCCCAACTCCCACAGTAGGACGCTCGCCCGAGGCGGCCCAGTCAGGCCGGGACGCCGCTCTCGGCGTCGAGCAGCTCCTTGTACCGGTTGCGGATGGTGACCTCCGAGATATCCGCAACCTCGGAGACCTCGCTCTGGGTGACCTTCTCGTTGGTGAGCAGCGAGGCGGCGTAGACGGCGGCGGCGGCGAGCCCGACGGGGGATTTGCCGCTGATCACGCCCTGTTCCTTTGCGGCGTCGAGGAGCTGGCGGGCGCGGCGCTCGGACTCCTCGGAGAGGTCAAGATCCGAGGCAAACCGGGGCACGTAGCTCTTCGGGTCGGCCGGCTTGATCTCCAGGTTCAGCTCCCGGATGATATACCGGTAGGTCCGGGTCAGCTCCATCTTCTCGACACGCGAGACGTTTGCGATCTCGTCGAGACTGCGCGGGGTGCC
>JAQCNN010000183.1 GCA_028275005.1 Salinirussus sp. | reverse complement strand
TACTCCCGGGTGGAGTTTCTCGCGCTGCTGGCCGTCGGCTACGCCACCCCGCCGGCGCTGTGGCTGGGCTTTGGCTACCCCGCGACGGTCATGCTCTCGTGGCTGACACTCCCGATTGCCGGGCTGGTCGCCAGGACCGTCCTCACACGAACCGACGGCGAGGCGCTGAACCCCGCGCTCGAACGGACCGGACAGTTGCTCGCACTCTACGCCGTCCTGCTCGCCGTCGGGCTCGCCGCGGGGCAGGCGGGGGTGGTGTAGATGGAGGTCGAACCGTTCTCTGTCGAGCTGGCGACGCCACTGGAGACGGCCGCGGGCGCGGTCCGCGAGCGCGAGGGCTTTCTGGTTCGCCTCGAGTACGCCGGCACCGAGGGTGTGGGTGAGGCTAGCCCGCTACTGGGCTGGACGGAGACCTACGACGAGTGCCGGGAGGCACTGGCCCGTGCGGCGGAGGTCGCCGGACACACCGACTGGGGGGTCGCCCTGGCGAAGACCGAGGCGCCGGCGGCCAGACACGCGCTCGCACTCGCACTCCAGGAGGCACTCGCCCGGGCGGCGTCCGAGCCACTTTATCAGAATCTGGGTGCCGACGGACCGGTCCGGGCCGTCCCGGTCAACGCGACGCTGAGTGACGCCCCCCCGGAGGAGACGGCCGCCGCGGCGACGGACGCCGTCCGGGAGGGCTTTGACTGCCTGAAACTCAAGGTCGGCGCCCGGGACGTCGAGGCGGACCTCCGGCGGATTCGGGCGGTCCGCGAGCGGGTCGAGGCCCCCCTCCGACTGGACGCAAACGGAGCCTGGACCCTCAGCCAGGCCAGACGCGTCGTCGATGCGGTCGCCGACCTGGGGGTCGAGTACGTCGAACAGCCGCTTCCGGCGGAGGACCTGGACGGGCACGCCGCGCTCCGGGGTCGGGGTGTCGGTATCGCGGTCGACGAGTCGCTCGCAGCCTACGAGACCGAGCAGGTGCTCGAGGCCGGTGCCGCGGACGTCGTGGTGCTGAAGCCGATGGTGCTGGGTGGCCCCGACCTCGCCCGTGAGGCCGCAATGGCCGCCCGGGCCGCCGGCGTCGAGCCCGTGGTCTCGACGACAATCGACACCGTGGTCGCCCGGACCGGCGCTGTCCACCTCGCGGCCTCGGTCCCCGAGGTCGGGGCCTGCGGGCTGGCGACGGGGTCGATGCTCCGCTCGGACCTCGTTGCCGACCCCGCGACCGTCGCGGACGGCACCATCACCGTTCCACAGGAGCCGGGGCTCGGGCTTCCGACCCGGCCATGACCGGCGGCCACGACAGTGCCCCGGGCAACTGGCCGACCCGTGACCTGCTCGCCCACCGCGCGACCGCGACGCCCGACCGGACCGCGCTGGTCGAGACGGCCGACGGGGCGACCTGGACGTACCGGGAACTCGACCGGGTCGTCGACAGGGTCGTGGCCGCCCTCGGCTCGGGGGGTCCGGTGGGCACGCTACTGGAGACCCGGGTCGCGTTCGTGACGGTAGTTCACGCGGCCATGCGGACCGGGCGGAGACTGGTGCCGCTGAACACCCAGTTACCCGCGGCGGACCTGACCGACCAGGCCCGGCGTGCCGACGTCGACCTGCTGGTCTGTGGGCGGGACACCGAGGACACCGCCCGGGTGGTCGCCCCCGGACCGGTCATTTCGGTGGATACACCCGAGAGTGAGGCTGTTGACCGACTCGTACCCGAGCAGGCGGACGGTACCGACGGCGGACCGGAGGCCGTGAGCCCGGACTCGGCGCGCCGTTTGCCGTCGGACACGGCGGTTGTCATGTTCACCTCCGGAACGACCGGGACGCCGAAGGGCGTCAGGCTGACGGTCGGGAACCTGGTCTGGAGCGCGGTCGCCTCGGCCTTTCGCCTGGGGGTCGCCCCGGGTGACCGGTGGCTGTGCTGTCTCCCGATGTACCACATGGGTGGGCTCGCGCCGACCCTTCGGTGTGCGCTGTACGGGACGAGCCTCGCTCTCCAGCCCGGCTTCGGTGCCGAACGGACCGCCGAGGTCATCGACGAGTACGGCGTGACGGGTGTTTCCCTGGTCCCGACACAGTTGCGCCGGCTGCTGGATGCCGGCTGGGAGCCACCGGCCGCGTTCGAGAGTCTCCTGCTCGGGGGGGCTCCCGCCGGGCAGGACCTGCTCGACCGGGCACACGCCCGCGGCGTCCCGGTCTACCCGACCTACGGGACGACCGAGACGGCCTCACAGGTCGCCACGGCGACGCCCACACAGGCCGCCGAGCACCCGGGGACCGTCGGTCAGCCACTCGCCGTGACCGACGTGACCGTCCTCGCGGACGGCAGCCGTGCGAGCCCGGACGAGGTTGGTGAACTCGTCGTCAGCGGGCCGACCGTCACGCCGGGCTACCTGGACGACGACCGGACCGCCGAGGCTGTCGGTCAACACGGGTTCCACACCGGCGACCTGGGATACCGTGACGAGGCCGGTCGGCTGTGGGTCGAGGGCCGCGTCGACGACGCCATCACCACCGGCGGAGAGACAGTCTATCCCGCGACGGTCGTCGACGCGTTTCGGGAACACCCAGCAGTCACGGCGGCAGCGGTTGTCGGTCTCCCCGACGAGGAGTGGGGTGAGCGTGTCGCCGCGCTGGTCGTCACGGCCGACGACGGTGGTGACGGGGCCAAGGCGGACGGTGCTACCCCGCCCAACCCGGCAGGCCTCCGCGAGTTCTGTCGTGGCCGGGTGGCCGACTACGCGGTGCCGAAGACGGTCGTCGTCGCCGACGGCCTGCCGCGAACGGCGTCGGGGACCGTCGACCGGGACGCCGTCAGGGAGCGTCTCCGGTCGTCCTGCGGGCGGTAACCCTTTGTCACCCAGCCACGTACAGTGGTCTGTGTGTACGTTCATCCTCGCCTGGCAGGTCTTCGAGGACGCGCCGGTCGTCGTGGCGGCCAACCGCGACGAACAGGTGGGCCGGGAGTCGGAGCCGCCGGCCCGCCGTGACTGGGAGCGGCCCGTCGTCGCCCCGAAGGACGCCGCGGCCGGTGGGACCTGGCTCGGCTACAACGACGCGGGCGTGCTGGTCTCGGTGACGAACCGGTGGGCGGACAGGGACCTGCCGGCCGAGCGCTCCCGTGGGCTGCTCGTGCGGGACGCACTCCGACAGGACACCGCCCAGGAGGTCGTCCGTTTCGTCGAGCGCGACCTCGACGGCCGGGAGTACGACGGCTTCAATCTCGTTGCCGTCGACGCCGACGCGGCACTCCTCGTCGAGTGGGACGGGCGCCGGCGGGTCCGCCAGCTCACCCCCGGCGCTCACGTCGTCGTCAACGTCGGGGCGGACGGCACGTATCGGATCCCGAGCCACCGCCAAGACGTCGCCAAACAGCAGGCGGCAAACGCCGACCGGCTCCGGACACACCTCCGGCCCGAACCCGGCGCGGACAGCCAGGAGTGGCTCGACCGCGCGGCCGCCGCGGTCTCCGACCACGAGTTCGGCGTCTGTATCCACGAGGACGGCTTTGGAACCCGGTCGTCATCGCTGGTCCGCCTGGGGACAGACGGCGACAGCTACGAGTACGCCGACGGGCCACCCTGCGAGACGCCCTTCGAACCGGTCGACATCTGAGACCGCGGGCGCTCGGCCGCGACGAGTGCCTGAGGGCGCGAGGGTGTCAGGGTCCCGAAAGTCACTTGTCCGCGGCGGTCCCTGATCGTAGCATGAGTGCCACCGCCGCCGAGACCGGGCTCTCCGAGACGGAACACGAGGGGCTGGAACTCGTCCGTGAGACGCGTGGGATCCACCAGAGCGAGTTCTGGAAGGAACTCGACATCTCCTCGCGAAAGGGGAGCAGGGTCGTCGACTCCCTGGTCGAACAGGACCTGATCCAGCGCGAGGAGACCGTCCACCAGGGCCACAACACGTACTACCTCACGCCGATGCCGAGTGATCTCGAGTTTTCGCTCCTGATGGCCGGCGATATGCTCTCGCCGTTTGTCGGCGACGAGGAGGTCGACCCACAGAGCGACGCCTTCACACAGTGGGTCATGAGTCTCGCCTACGAGGAGTAGCCGGCAGGGGTCAAACGTCGGCGTTTCGACAGGCGACTGCCACCGTACCCTCGGACGTACTGCTGTCGAGTAACGACGCCGCGGTCAGTCTTCGAGGGCGTCGGCGACCCGCTCGAGCGTCCGGCGGATGTCGTGGACCTCGTCGCGGAGCTTGCGGACCTCGCGGGTCAGTTCCTCGTTGTCGGTGCCACCTTCCTGTGCGCCGGGCGGACCGCCGGGCCCGCCGCCCATTCCCGGGCCGCCACCGCCGCCCATGCCGCCACCGCCCATTCCCGGACCGCCGCCGCCGCCCATCATGCCGCCCATCATCTGTGCGAAGGGGTTGCCGCCCATGCCGCCGCCACCGCCCATCATCTCCTCGGGGGGGCCGCGCTCGCCGCCCTCACCCTCCTCGCCCTCGCCTTCGGCGCGCTCCTGTCGGATCTCCTCGACGCGCTCCCGGAAGGACTTGCTCTCCTCGTCGCCCTCTGACTGGCCGTCCTGGCTCTCCGCGGACTCCTCTGAATCGTCTGCCATACCCACGTTTCCGGGGGCCAAAGGAAAAGAGTTGTCGTCTACCCGAACGCGCCGAGACTCGACTGAAGCCGCCTGTCAGTCTCCTCCGGCCGGACCCCGTAGCCCACGAGGTCACGCATATCGACGGCGTAGGTGCTCCCGCCCCGTTCGAGCACCAGCACACGCCCTTTCGTGCCACGGACCTCGCCGGTCGCCAGCGTCTCCCGGACCGGCCGGTCGGCCAGACACAGGTCGTACGCGAACTCGACGGTCTCGACGGGCTCGAACCCGGCAAGCAGGTCCGCCCACGCGTCGTCGTCGACGGAGCGATGGAGTCCCGCGGTCTTGGTGGGGACACGGACGCGGTCACCGACCTCGGCCGCGATCTCGGCCTCGACCTGCCTGGCGACCCGGCCGTCGGCGACCGTCCGGAGGTGGGCTGCGTGGTCCGCACCCTGTTCGCGTAGCCGCTCGCGCAGCCGCCACGAGCGGGTGACACCGACTTTGAACGTCGCCGGCGCGAACGCCGCGAGGTAGACTGCGTGTTCCTCACGGCAGGTCTCCAGTGGCCGGTCACAGTCCCCGGTACACCGCGCGCAGGGCCACCGGCTCGTGTGTGCCGGGCAGTACGGCGCCTCACTCGCGTCACACGGACGGTGACCCTCGTCGGTCAACACCCCCGCACAGCGGCGTTCGCCGAGCGAGTACGTCAGGTCACACCCGGGGGATAGCGGGACTGCCTCGACGTCGCCGTCTGTCCCGACCAAGAGGCTCGCACGGTCGGCGTCGCCAGCGGCCGTCACGTAACCGACGATCTGCACACCCACGCTTGGGGTTGCCGGTCATTAGCCCTGTTGCTCTGTGAGTCGCGTCGACAGGGCCGGCCACAGGGCGGCGACACACCGACGACAGCGGGGCCGTCGAAGCGTGTGGGACACACCGCCTCCTGGGCGGCGCAGTGGTCCCTGCTGTCGGTGTCGGTCACACCTCGGCAGGAACCCCGCTCAGAGTCCGGCGAGTAGCTCCCGGGTCGCCTGCCGGACGGCGTCGTCACTCGAGTCGGTGGGCTCCCAGCCCAGCCCCGCGAGCTTCTCGACGGAGAGGCGCATCCGGGGCACGTCACCGGTCCAGCCGCGGTCACCGCCGGTGTGTTCGTACTCCGGGTCGACACCCATCTCCTCGCTGACGATGTCGGCGATCCGGTCGACACTGGTGGTGGTGCGGGTGCCGAGATTGTAGACGTTCAGGTCGCGGTCCGCGTGGGCAACGACGTGGCACATGGCGTCGAGACACGCCTCGATGTGCATGTAGGACTTCTCCTGGCGGCCGTCACCGAGGATCGTCAGCTCTGTGGGGTCCTCACGGAGCTTCTCGATAAAGTCGGGGATAACAGCCCCTCGAAGGCGCGGGCCGACGATGTTGGCAAAGCGAAAGACGTGTGCCCGAAGCCCGTGGCTGTGGGCGTACGTCGAGAGCAGCGACTCCTCGGCCACCTTCCCGGCGGCGTAGGGGCTGATCGGCTCCAGCGGGGCGTAATCCTCGGGGGTCGGCCGGGGGGCCTCGCCGTAAACGGTCGAGGAGGAGGTGAAGGCGAGTTCGTCGACACCGACCTCGGCCATCCGCTCGAGGACGTTGTAGGTCATCGCGGTGTTGTCCTCGAACTGCGCGCGGGGTCGGTCGGTGTCGACCGCCTTCGAGGCCGCAAAGTGAAAGACAGCGTCCACGTCCGCGGTGAGGACCTCGGCGAGCAGGTCGGGGTCCGTGCAGTCGCCTTCCACGAACTCGGCGCCGTCGGGGACCCACCCGGCGTCACCGTTCGAGCAGTCGTCGACGACCAGGACGTCGTTGTCCGCGGCCAGCCGGTCGGCGAGGTGTGAGCCGACAAAGCCTGCCCCGCCGGTGACGAGCACACGCGAGCCAGTGAGGTTCATATCGTTGAATCGACAGGCACCTCAATGTGTGTTGCGGTCCCACGACGGACAGGGTGGGGGTTGCCCGCCGACCGAAAGCCGTTTGCCGCGTGTCACAAAGTGAGGATATGCACGTCGTCGTCAACGCAGCCACCAGCGTCGACGGGAAGCTCTCCACCCGCGAACGCGAGCAGGTCGAGATCAGCGGTTCCGAGGACTTCGACCGGGTGGACCGTCTGCGAGCCGACAGTGACGCCGTCATGGTCGGGGTAGGGACCGTCGTTGCCGACGACCCCTCACTGACCGTCAAGGACGACCGACTCCGGGAGGAGCGCCGCGACCGGGGCGACCCACCCAACCCTGCCCGCGTCGTCGCGGACTCACAGGTCCGGACACCGATGGACGCCGCGGTACTCGACGACGACGCCGAGACGTACCTGTTGGTCAGCGAGGCCGCCCCCGCTGACTTCGTCGACACGATGGAGAGTGCCGGGGCGACTGTCCTCGCCGCCGGCCAGGACCGGGTCGACCTGTCGGTGGCCTTCGCCCGGCTGGCCGCCGAGCGGTTCGACCAACTCATGGTCGAAGGCGGGGGGGAACTCATCTTCTCACTGTTCGAGGAGGGGCTGGTCGACGAACTCTCGGTCTTCGTCGGCGCGACCGTCATCGGGGGCCGCGATGCACCGACGCTTGCCGACGGCGAGGGGTTCGTCGGAGAGTTTCCGGAGCTCGACCTGCGGTCGGTCGAACGCCTCGACGACGGGGTCGTCCTCTCGTACGACGTACGCGGGGCTCTCTGAGCGGGGCCGCCGCTAGTGGTCGTGGCCCGTCATCTCGGCGTAGGACTGGCCAAAGCGCTCCTCGAAGAGGTCCATCGCCGCCTCCTCGGCTGCCGCCAGTTGCTGGTCGACCTCCCCCTGGCTGTGGTGGACGATACCGTGGGCCTGCTGTGCCAGCGCGAGCATCGCCATATCGCCGACGACGTCCGTCAGGTCCTCGCCGTCCTCGCTGAGTAGCTCGACCAGCGTCGTCGGCACAGTCAGTTCGTCGCTCTCGCCGTCTGCCTCCAGCTGGATCGTCGTTGTCTCTGCCATACCCTCTCGTATGAGGCCCGCAGGTAAACCCTCTTGGGGGTCCGTGTGCCGCCGACCCGAGGCCAACGAATAAGAGCCCCGGCGTCCACGCTACGGCCGATGAGCACCGACATCCACGACGTGGACGCCGAGACGTACCGGG
>JAQCNN010000173.1 GCA_028275005.1 Salinirussus sp. | reverse complement strand
CCGTCTTCCGGCTGCGGGACCCGATCCCGAAGGGGGCCGCGAGCGAGTACGAGGTCTACGCCGACAACTTCACCGAGGTGCCGGCAGGGACAGCCTTTGCCGCCGCTGACGGCGCCGAGGTGGTCGCCGAGGAGGGCTTCTACCCCGTCCTGCTGTCCCCGGAAGGGTACGAACACGTCTACGGGTACGCGGCCGACCGCGTCGGGACTCTGCCCTGACCCCGCCGGGGTTCCCGGTGACCGCCCGGGTAGGGGTGCCACCCCGCTGCCGGCGACGTCCGGGCATACAGCCCGACAGCAGAGGAGCCACCGGGGACGGACGAGCCGTACACGGTCACACCCTACCGGGCGACACTGGGGCGGACCATCACCGGGAACGACCGGACCGTCGAGACGTCCCTCGACAGGACCGGTATCGAGGCGGAGGCGTAGCGCTGCTGGCCGGTGTGTCGGCGGTAGGAACTGGCAGGACTACTCCTCGGGCGGGGCGAACTCCACCAGTGTCAGGTCCCGGTCGAGCATGCAGTAGTCGTGCGGGGGGTCGCCGTGCACCTCGTCGATCCGGTACTCCCGGTCGAAGTCGGCGCCGGCGGGCTCACAGAACTCGTGACTCGGGCACTCGGTGTGTGGGCAGGCCCCTTCCAGACTCGCCTTGCTACCCGCGTAGGCGGCGTTCGAGGCGACGTTCGCCCGGACCGGGGCGGGTTCGACCTCGACGGCAGTCACACCGGTGTCGTGGACGGCACACTCGAGTGTGCTGGCGTCCTCGCGGATGCTCTCGACGCGGTACCGCCGGCCCTCGACGAGGTTGAGACACTGGTCACGGTAGGGACAGCCCTCACAGCCCGGCGCCTCGCCGCGGTAGACGAACTCCTCGCCCTGCTGGGCCAGTCGGGTCCCGATCAGCGTCAGCGTCGCCATACACCGTTTCCGTGACCGGCCGGCTTCAATCCCCCGGGCCGGACATCCCGCCGCGGTCGTTGCCCGCCGCTGTCTCGTGGCTGCCGGTGACCTCGTCCAGCCGGTCGAGATACGCCTCACGGGGGACCTGATAGAGGGTGCGGTAGTCGAGCTCCCCGGCGTGGAAGGCCCGGGCGAGCTCGCGAATCCCGGTCGCAGCCGCCTCGCGTGAGTCGTAGGCGTCAGTGTCGCGGGCCACATCGGGTTCGAGGTAGAGGGTGACGTACCAGGGGTCGTCGGGGTCGGGGACGTTCCGGCCCGGCCGCCGGTCGCGTTTGCCCTTTGTCGCGTAGATTGTCGGCAGACAAGGGGCAGGGTAGGCGTCCGAATCGAAGACGTCCGGGCGGTAGGCGAGCACGAGCTTTGTCGGCTCCTCGTGCCAGACGACCCACCCTGTCGGAACGTCCTCAAGTGGCATACCTACTGTTGTGGTCGACACCGTATGAGTGCCCTGGTCCGGTAGCAGGTGGTATTTAAATGAGTGCTGGCAGGGTGCCGTCGTCGCCCCCGTGTGGCAAATCTTGCCGCCGCCGTCCCCGGGTCTGTCGACCCCGTGCCGGTCACGTTACTGCGGCGGGAGTGCCGCCGGAAGAAGACTTATGTTTCCAAAGTACTCTGGTAATAAACAGTACCGGTACCGTCCCGTCGGCCGCTCCACCGCCCGCGACCGGCCGGGGGCTAGCGTACCTTGGTATGGACACACATGACACGGCCGGCGTCGACACGGGGGAGCTGCGTGGTCGCGCGGAGCCGCTGCTCTCTCGCTGACAGTCCCCGCCGCCGCGGGGTTGCTGCCGGCCACGACTACAAAGCATGACAACCGAATATACGCTCGAAACTCTCAGCGAGGAGTACCGCGACACCATCCCGGAGGACCTCCGTACGACACACTCGTTTGACTGGTATCTCTCGGAGGTCATCTCGGACCCGAAGGTCACCCGGTCGGCCCACCAGCGGGTGGCCGACATGTTCGACTTCTACGACACCGAGTACGACGAGGACCGGGGGATCGTGGAGTACAAGCTGGCCGCCGAGGACCCGCTCCACGACGGGGAGAACACCTTCTACGGCCGCGAGATCCACGAGGCGATCCACGAGTTCGTCAACAAGGTCAAATCCGGCGCTCGCGGGCTCGGCCCGGAGCGACGGATCCTCCTGCTTCTGGGGCCGGTCGGCTCGGGCAAGTCCGACTTCGACTCCCAGGTCCGGGCCTACTTCGAGGACTACACCCGCCGGGACGAGGGTCGGATGTACACCTTCCGGTGGACGAACCTCTGTGACATCATCCCCGACCAGGACCCCGCGGACGACGTGGTCCGGTCGCCGATGAACCAGGACCCGCTCGTGCTCCTGCCCCAGGAGCAGCGCGAGCGTATCCTGGCCGACGTCAACGAATCACTCGACGCCCCGTACACGGTTCACAACGAGCAGTCACTCGACCCCGCAAGCGAGTTCTACCTCGACAGGCTGCTTGCCTACTACGACGACGACCTCCAAGCTGTCCTGGAGGACCACGTCGAGGTCGTCAGGCTGCTGGCAAACGAGAACAAACGACAGGCCGTCGAGACCTTCGAGCCGAAGGACAAGAAAAATCAGGACGAGACCGAGCTCACCGGGGACGTCAACTACTCGAAGATAGCCATCTACGGCGAGTCGGACCCGCGTGCGTTCGACTACGCGGGTGCCTTCTGTAACGCCAACCGCGGGATCTTCTCCGGCGAGGAGCTGTTGAAGCTCCAGCGGGAGTTCCTCTATGACTTCCTGCACGCGTCCCAGGAGAAGACGATCAAGCCAAAGAGCAACCCACGGATCGACATCGACCAGGTGATCGTCGGCCGGACGAACATGCCCGAGTACCGGGACAAGAAAGGCGACGAGAAGATGGAGGCGTTCAACGACCGGACAAAGCGGATCGACTTCCCGTACGTCCTGGAGTACGAGGAGGAGGCCGACATCTACTGGAAGATGCTCCGGAACGCGGACCTGCCCGACATCTCTATCGAGCCGCACACGCTGGAGATGGCCGGCCTGTTCGGCGTGCTCACCCGGATCGAGGAGCCCGACGAGTCGAGCATCGACCTCGTCCAGAAGGCAAAGGCCTACAACGGCGAGATCGACGAGACCGACGACCTCGACGTCAAAAAGCTCCGGGAGGAGGCCGAGGGGAAGGCCGACATCGGTGAGGGGATGGACGGGGTCTCCGCCCGGTTCATCGGCGACGAGATCGCCGAGGCGATCATGGAGTCGATGCACCGTGACCGCGAGTTCCTCTCGCCGCTGACGACGTTCAACCACCTCGAGGGCAACCTCGAGAACCACGGCTCCATCTCGGCAGAGATGTTCGACACCTACTACCGGTATCTCGAACACGTCCGCGAGGAGTACAAGGAGCGGGCCATCGAGGACGTCCGCCACGCGCTGGCCTACGACATCGACGAGATCCAGCGCCAGGGCGAGAAGTATATGGACCACGTGATGGCCTA
>JAQCNN010000166.1 GCA_028275005.1 Salinirussus sp. | reverse complement strand
GAGACCGACGGCGAACGCGTGACCGCCGCCCGCTACGCGACGCCGGACGGGGAGTACGAACAGCCTGCCCGTCAGTTCGTACTCGCCGCCGGCGGGGTCGAGACCCCCCGGCTCCTGTTGCTGTCGCGGTCCCGCGAACACCCCGACGGGCTCGCCAACTCCAGCGGGCTCGTCGGCCGGTACTTCATGGACCACCTCTTTGCCGGCGCCGGCGGGGCACTCCCCCGCCGGACCCGTCAGAACCACGTCGGCTTCCTGACGAGCGGGAGTCACCAGTTCTACGACGACCCCGGCCAGCCCGTCGAGCGCGACGGGGAGGTCGTCGTCCCGGCGGCCGACAGCGCGGGCCTCCAGCCGCTCAAACTCGAGTTCCTGAACTACGCCGGCCCCTCCCCGGTCGAGATGGCACTGGGTGGCGAGAGCTGGGGTGACGACCTCCTGGCTGACCTGCGCGAGGGGTACGGCCACAGCATCGCGATGGGCGGGCTGGTCGGCCAGCCGCCACGGAAGGAGAATCGGGTGACCCTCGACACCTCGACGACCGACGACCACGGCAACCCCGTCCCCGACATCCGGTGGTCGTGGGGGCCGCGTCTCGAGCGCAGCCTCCGGCGGGCAAACGACATCCAGCGTGCGGTGCTCTCGGAGCTCGGTGCCGAGGTCGAGTGGACGGTCGGACCGGCCGACACCGGCCCGGCCTACCACCACATGGGGACGACACGCATGGGGACCGACCCCGCGGCGAGTGTGGTGAACCCGCGGCTGCGGACCCACGACTGTCCGAATCTCACTGTCGCCTCGAGCAGTGTGTTCCCGACCGCGGGCTCGATGAACCCGACACTGACGATTGCGGCGCTGGCGCTGAAGGCCGCCGACCACCTGGCCTCGGACCTGTAGCGGGCGCTACCTGGGCCGTCGAGGCCGCCACGCTACAGGAGGCCGACGACCACAGCAAACAGGACACCGGCGTTGAACAGCAACAGAACAGCGGTGACGCTGGCCCCGAGGATGAACGGGCGGGCGGCGGCCGCAGGCGCACGGACCTTGTCCCGGCCGGTCCCGTCCACGAGCCTGCTCGTGCCGACCTCCACGAGCCCGGCGAGGACGAACCACAGGGCGAGCATCGCGAGGACGTTGTACCCGGCCAGTGACCCCGTCAGGGAGGTGACGGTGTAACGCTGGGCGGCGAGGTGGCCGCCGGTCAGAAGGAGCAACGTGGCACTCGCCCGGGAGACGGTGGTCAGTTTGCCCGCCAGGGTGCCGAGCAGCCCGGCACTCAGGTCACCGTTCCGGGCGGCCGGCAGCACGGCGTAGGCGACGAACAACACACTCCCGGTCCACAGCCCCGCAAAGAGCAGGTGGATTGCGTACACGGCGGCGTCGACGGCTGACATATCCGACCCGTACGGGCGGACCCTCTTCAAGATGGGCTCTTCCGGTCGCGGTGGATCTGCCACGGTACCGTGGGTGGTGTGTGACGGCCGTCGAGGAGCCGTCACCGTCGCGTGGTTGTGGGTGTCATTCCCAAACCCTTCGCTCACGGGTGCTACACCTGATTTACGCCGAAGTATGTTAACGGTACTCAGGATACTACTATAACCTTCGAGTTAGTAGACAGTGGTGTTCATGAAGAAGCAAGAGCTCATTCATCTGCACGGTCTTCTTGCACAGGTACAGAACCACTACGAGCAGGAAACCGGCGACACCGTCGAACACGACAAGTACGTTACACTCGGGGTCCAGCCGACATCGATCCACCGATCGAAGACCGACCACAAGGCTGCCGTGTTTGCGCTGGCAAAGGGGATCACCTCCGAGATGGAGACCGAAGAGGCCGAGCCGGTCTCCGCGACCGCTGACTGAGCGACGGGCACTGTTCTACAGGCTCCTTCCCCTGTAGTGACAACTACTCGTCGATGAGTTCCTCGAACTCCGGGAGGACCTCCTCGTCTCCGGCCCCACCGGCCCGACTGTCACCCCCGCCCGACTCGTCGCGGCTGTCCTGACGACTCACCTCGACTGTCGTGTCCTCGCCTCCGCCCTCGTCCGCCTCACCGTCGGCCTCGTCCTCGTCCTCGAGCTCCTCGATCTCGAGGACCTCGAGTGGGATGTTCTCCAGTCGCTGGCCGATCTCCTTGCGGGCGATCCGGGCAGCGTGTTCGTCCCGTTCGACGTTGAAGACGGTCATCTCTAGCTCCAGGGCAACGAGGCTCTCGTCGGCGGCGATAAAGGCGGGGTCGTGTGGTTCCCCACAGCTCTGACAGGTTCGCTCGCCCATGTCGATCTCGACGTAGTTGAGGTCCGGGTTCAGCATCTCACCGGTCTTTGAGATGGCGATCCTGACCGCCTCGTCCGTGGTTTCCACGTCGTAGACCGGGACGGCGGCCTCGACGACAACGCGACAGTCCATACTAGTGGTGTCTCGGGGCACCAATATGAAGGTTAGCCCGAAGGTTCACTCCCAGCGGAAGGTCTGACTCGAAACCCCAAAGTTCCGGGCCATCCACGGTGGCGTATGAATCGTGGGACCATCGACGTGTGGTCGTGTCCGGGCGGACTGGACCTGCAGGCCACCCTCGAGAGCGGGCAGTCCTACCTCTGGTGGCGCGAGGACGGCGCCGACTTTGAGGCCGGCACGACCGGCGACGACGGCTGGTATCTCACCACCGTACGCGTCGACGGGACACCCGCTGTTGTCCGCGCCCGCCAGCGCGAGGGGTGCCTGGAGTGGGAGTCGACAGTCGACGCCGGCCCGCCACTGCGTCGGCGACTCAGCCTCGGGGACGACCTCCCGGCGATCCGCGAGACCGCCCCAGACGACAGGATTGTCGAACAAGCATACGACACATACTGGGGGATGCGGATCGTCCGTGACCCGCCGTTTCCTTCGGTGGTCTCCTTCATCTGCTCGGCGCAGATGCGTGTCTCCCGGATCCACGGGATGCAACAGTCCCTCCGGGAGGCGTTCGGGACGCCGGTCAGCTTCGACGGCGAGACCTACCACGCCTACCCGACCCCCGAGCAACTCGCGGCGGCCAGCGAGGCAGAGCTACGCGAACTGAAACTGGGGTACCGGGCCCCCTACGTGAAGCGGACGGCCGAGATGGTCGCAAACGGCGAGGCCGACCCGGGCGACGCGGCAGGCCGCACATACGAAGCGGCCCGCGAGTATCTGACACAGTTTGTCGGCGTCGGCGAGAAGGTCGCCGACTGTGTGTTACTGTTCTCGCTTGACTACCGCCAGGCGGTCCCCCTCGACACCTGGATCCGGACGACTATCGAGGAGTACTACCCCGACTGTGACCGCGGCACCTACGCCGACACCTCCCGGGCCATCCGTGAGCGCCTGGGCGGGGCGTTTGCCGGCTACACACAGACGTACATCTTCCACTACCTCCGCCACGCCGAGGACAAACCGCCCGAGGGCTGAGCGGACTGTTTGCGCAGTGCGCACCGCCAGGAGGGTCACAGCCCCGGGCCGGCAGCCCTCGACATCGGGGTTTTTGTCGCTGGCACGGTACCCGGTCGGTATGGCACGGACACGTGCACACGTCTACGTCTCCGGGACGGTCCAGGGTGTCTACTTCCGCGCGACGACCCGCGAGGAGGCCCGGGAGCGCGGCGTCGAGGGCTGGGTTCGCAACCTCGAGGACGGCCGCGTTGAGGAGGTCTTCGAGGGGGAGCAGGCGGACGTCGAGTCGATGGTCGAGTTCTGTCACGAGGGTAGCGAGGCCGCCCGTGTCGAGGATGTCGACGTGACCAACGAGGACCCGGAGGGGGAGGGGCGGTTCCGGGTGCGACGGTGACTGGCGGTCGAGCCGCGATACCGTTTTGAGCCGTCGCACCGAACGGGAGGTATGATCACCGGCTCCGAGATGGCGGTCGTCGACGCGAACGCGGCCGGGC
>JAQCNN010000165.1 GCA_028275005.1 Salinirussus sp. | reverse complement strand
GTGACCGTCGAGTGAATCGGGAGCCGCGGGAGGTGGGGCAGGGTGAATATGACGACGAAGACGAGCGCGAACAGGTCGGTCGCCCGGCGTGGGTCACCCACGTCCGGCAGTTTCGCCGTCAGCCGCCCCTGGGACCGCCGCAGCCAGAGGACCGGGGCCCCCAGCAGTGTCGCCAGAAGCGGCGCGGACTCGAGCAGCGCGAGGTCGACCGTCTCGCCGCCGGTCTCGGCGTAGTCGACCCCCGGGATCCGCCCGCTGCGGAGAACGACGTGGTAGAGCCGGTCCGGCGACAGCGAGGCCACACCCTGTTCGACCCTGGCTGCCGCCCGGAGCGAGAGGTCGACCCCGGTGGTGGCCGTACCGGTCAGCAGTGAGACGGCGGCGTCGAACGGGCTCCCCGAGGAGCCGGACCCTGTATCGGGTGACTCTGCCGGTGCCGACGACTGTGTGCCCCCGCCAGTCGTCCCCGGCGAGTCCGCCGTGGTCGCCGCGGCACCGTCCACCCCCGGGACGGCGCTCGGGTGGCTCGCGGCCAGCCCGGGGTCGACTGCCAGCGGGTCGCCGGCAGCGTAGGCGGTGAGCAGCCGGGGCGGAACCAGCGGGTTTCCGGCGACAACCGCGTTGGTCAGCAGAAACGGGGCCAACGACACCGCCAGGGCGGCGGCCGTGGGCGCGAGCGCCCGGAGGTCGTTCCGCGGGCTCGTCACCAGGTCGACCGGGACGAGCGCGACGAGCAACAGGAGCCCCTCGGGTGCGCTGACCCACGCTGTGAGCCCCACCGGCAGGTACGTCACGGCCCGGTCGCGGACCCGCCCGCTGGAGCGGCTCCGGGCGAAGAGGTACGCCGTGAGCACGACCAGAAACCCGGTGACGACGTGTCGTTTCGGGATGGTCGCCCAGAATCCGACGGGGCCGAGCAACAGCGTCCCGGCCCCCGCCGCGACACCGGTCCGGCGGTCGTACAGCAGGCCGACCAGGAGGTAGGAGGTCGCGACGAGCCCTGCGGCGGCGAGGACGGTCACCGTCTGGAGGGCGACCAGCGGGAACAGCCGCGGGGCGAGCGCGGTGGCGAACGCGGCGTTGGCGACGAGGGCAAGCGTCGAAAGGACAATTCCGGCGGTCCGGAACCACGGTCGCCCGAGGTGGGCGGCGAGTCGGCCACCGAGCACGGCGAGGCAGAGACTCCAGGCGCCGGCGAGCAGGAGTCGCGGCGCCGCAACCGTCGAGACCGCCTCCAACAGGTAGAGCACGGGCAGCGCCGCGACCACCTGACCGTAGTTGCGGCCGTAGAGGCGGCCGTCGGCGGCGTAGACGCCGGGTGTCGCGGCGTCCGCCGGTCCGAAGTAGACCCGGGCAAACGAGACCGAGCCGTCGGCGAGGTTTGCGAGCGCGTTCGCGACGGGCACCGTGTCCACGATGAACACGTCGACCCGCCAGGAGGCGCCAAAGAGGACGAGCGCGGCGAGAGCCAGTGTCACCGCGGGCGACCCGGCAACGCGGCCGAGCGGCCCGCGGAGGCGGTCTCGGTCGAGACACCCGCGGACGTCACGCACCCGTCGTCACCCCGAGCGTGTCGTTGTGGACGGTGTAGGTCCGGCCGTCGACGGCGGCAGTGACCCGCAGCGTCGCGCGGGTGGTGTCGGACACGTCGGTGGCGGGCGTCTCGACGGCGAGTGATTCGGCAACGGTTCGCGTTTCGCCGGCC
>JAQCNN010000192.1 GCA_028275005.1 Salinirussus sp. | reverse complement strand
GCGTTTCGCCACGACTGATACTGCCGGCTGTACGTCTGTAACGAATTTCGCGACCCCGGGGTCGCGGATATCTCAAAACCAGTTACAGCCCGCAGTATGAGCCGCCGGCGCTGATAAGCATCCCTCGCTCGCGAGCACGGCGACAGTGGGCGGCTTTATACGTAGCTCTGGCACGTAGGCCAAGCCACGATGAGTGACACCCAGCCACGCCGGGCGTGGAGCTCCCGGCGGACGCTCGCGGCCGTCGCGCTCGCGGTCGCGGTGGTGCTGGCCGGCTGTGGCGCCGGCGGTCAGCCGACCACCGCCGGCCCGGGCGCGGATATCTCCGCCGCAGACGTCCGCGCGGACGTCCTCGCCGCTGTCGACGGGACGGACAGCTACGCTGTCACCGGGACGACCAACGTGACGGTGCTGGCGAACAACCAGGAACAGCGGGTCACCGTCGAGCGCGAGACCCGGGTCGACCGCGCCAGCCAGGCGTTCGTGACCGACCAGACCACGCGGGTTCTCGGCCGGACGACCGAGGCGGAGGTCTACCTGCAGGACGGCGTCTTCTACCAGCGCAGCGATGCCTTCGTCCAGGCCTACTCCTCGGAGTGGATCAAACAGGACGTCTCCGACAACCGGTCACAGGCCTTTCGGACCGCCGACCTGCTCCAGCAGGTGACGGTGAGCATTGAGAACGCCACCGCGCTGTCGCTGAACGGGACCGCACAGGTCGACGGCACGGAGGCGTACGTGCTCGAGGCCGACGTGAACGGCTCGGCGGTCGAGGCCTACGCGCTCGGCTCACTGCAGTCCTCGGGGCTCGGTGGGTCGGTCGACGTGACCGACGCGGCTCTCACAGTCTACGCGTCGACCGAGACGGGCGAGCCACTCCGGGTGGTGAGCACCACCAACGCCTCGCTGTCGTTGCAGGACCAGCGCATCGACGTCCGGTCGGTGTCGGACGCGCGAATAACAGCGGAGCCGGTGTCGGTGACACTACCGGAGGGGGCGAGTACCGCGGTCAACGCCAGCACCGCACTCGGCGCATGACCCGCCGCGTGCTCGCCGCCGCCGCACTCGCGGCCGTGCTCGCGGTGGCCGGCTGTCAGGCACCCATCGCGGGGGCCGCTGACCGCGGGTCGACACCGACTGACAGGCCCGGCAACACCGACCGCCAGCCCGCGAACATCACGGTCGTCGACGGGGCGCTCGCGGTCGACCCCGGGCTCGTCTTTGCCAGGGTCCAGACCGTCGCCGGAACGGACGTCCCCCCACCAGAGCGGGTCCGCGCGTTCGACAACGAGAGCGACTACGGCAACGCCTCGCTCGGCGGCGGGGGGCTCTCACCGTTCCAGGAGGCGGTCGGCCTGCGGACCGGCCCGGCCCCGAGTGGGGATGGCCTCCAGCTACAGTTTGCCGGCCAAACCTCGGCGCTTGGCACCGTGGCCGTCTACACCGGCCCGAACACGACGACGGACGACGCCCGCCTGGTCGTGGCCCACGAGCTGGTCCACTACATCCAGTTCCAGCAGGGCCGGTCCACCCAGCTCAGTCAGCAGGTCGACACGAGCACGACAGACGGGAGCTACGTGGTCCGCAGCCTGGTCGAGGGGCCGGCCGTCTACACGACCGACACCTACCTCCGGCGGTACACCGACAACGGGACGCGCAATTCGCCGACCTACCGGGCCATCGAGGCCACACTCCCGGCGGGCCACGTCGGCCGGTACGGCAACAGCCAGTACATCGAGGGCTTCGAGTACGTCACCAGCCGGGTCGATGACCCCGCGAACCTGTCCCGGGTCTACCGGTCACCGCCGACCACGAGCGAGCAGGTCATCCACAACCGGACCCCCGACGAGGCGCCGCCCGTCGCCCTCGACGTGTCCATCACACCTGCGGAGGGGTGGCAGGAGGTCGGAACCGACCGGCTCGGCGAGGCGTTCGTCCGGACGACGCTCGCGGTCGGCGTTCAGCAGGCGCGCGCCGACCGGGCGGCCGCGGGCTGGGGGAACGACCGACTGACCGTCTACCGCGCACCCGGCCGGGAAAACGCCGGGTACGCCTGGAGCTTTGCGTGGGACGACGCCGGCGAGGCCGCGGAGTTCGAACGGGCGCTCCGTGACTATCTCGACGCCCGCGGTGAGCGCCAGGACGGCCGGTGGGCACTCGGGGACGGGTTGACTGCGCGGGTCATCGAGGGGTCGGACCGGTCGACGGTCCTGGTACTCGGGACCGAGCCGTTCGTCGCCGGGACGGACGCAAGCGCGACAGCCGGCTGACCGGAATCCACACCGGGCGGCGGCGGAGATGGCCGGGATTTTTGCCGGCCGGCGCCGACCCGGCGGGTATGCGCGTGGCGCTGGTCGCGATGGAGACGAGCCACCTGTCGGACACCCCGGGGAACCGCCGGCTCGACCGGGTGGCCCGCGGGCTGACCGGCCGAGGCCACGAGGTCACCGTCTTCTGTACGCAGTTCTGGCGGGGTACCGAAGCCGAGCGGGTTGTCGACGGCGTCCGCTACCGGCCGGTGACTGTCGGTCACGCCCCGGTCTCGTTCTGTGCGTCACTGCCGGTCGCCCTCGCCCGCTACCGGCCCGACGTGGTCCACGCCCGACCGGTACCGCCGGGACAGGTCCTCGCCGCGAGCACCGGCAGTACGCTCGCCCGCGCCCCGCTGGTCGTCGAGTGGTACGGCGACGAGGGCCTCGACATGGGGCGGCGACTGACCAGGGCCGCGGTCTCCCGCCCCGACCTGGTCGTCTCGCCGTCGGAGCTGGTCCGGACCCGGGTCCGGGAGTCCGGCGTCCCCGGCGAGCGGGTCGCGGTTGTTCCCGAGAGCATCGACTTCGACCGGGTCCGCCAGGTCGAGCCCGCAAGCGAGGTGGACGTCGCCTACGCCCACCCCCTCGACGGGAGTGCGAACGCCGAGAGTCTCCTGCTCGGCCTGGCGGAACTTCGCGACCGGGGCTGGTCGGCGCGGGTCATCGGTGACGGCCCACAGCGGGCGGCCTACGAGCGCCAGGCCGCCGACCTCCGGATCGACGACCGGGTAGAGTTCGTCGGCGCCTGCGACCGGGACCGCCGGCTGGCCATCTACCGTGGCGCGCACGCCTTCGTCCAGACGGCCTCCCGCGAGGAGTTCGCAACAGAGCTCCTGTGGGCGCTTGCCTGTGGCTGTCTGGGTATCGTCGAGTACCAGGCCGAGTCCAGCGCCCACGAGCTCATCGAGAACTACGAGCGCAGTTTCCGGGTTACCAACCCACAGCAGCTGGCCGACGCCATCGTCGACTGCGGGGCGTTCGACCGGCTGCGTGTCGATGACTCCTGGGCGAGCTACGACCACGACGCCGTCGCCGGCAGGTACGTCGACAGCTACGAGCGGCTGACCGCCGAGTACGGCCTGCTCTGAGCTACTGCCGGTCGGCGGCCTCGACGACGTCGACCGCCGCACGGTTCGCGGCGACGTCGTGGACGCGGACGATATCGGCGCCGCGCTCGGCGGCAACTGCCGTCGCCGCGACGGTTGGCTCGAGGCGCTCGCCGGCCTCGCGGCC
>JAQCNN010000139.1 GCA_028275005.1 Salinirussus sp. | reverse complement strand
TTGACGTCCGGCGGGTTCCCCGACTGGATCAGCGTCGCCAGCCGGTTCTCCTGGTCCCCGGACATCCCCGAGTACTCGATGTTCGTCCCGATGTCCGTCTCCTCGGTAAACGACGAGGAGAGGTCGTTCCACTGGGCCTGCCAGGGCTCGTTGTTGTAGTCGGTCAGCATGAAGACGTCCGGCAGCTCCGTCGGGTCCGCCCCGCCGCCGTTGCCGCCGTTGCCGCCACCGCCACCGCCGCCACCGAGACAGCCGGCCAACATCGCCGCTGCTCCCGCGCCTGTGCCCTGCAGCACCCGCCGTCGACTCGTATCGCTGAGCTGTTTCCTGGTCATGATGTCACTGTGTGACGTGTGATGACAGCCAGGGGGCGTAAATAAATCTTCATTCTCGACACAGGGCGTTCATATACTTTTCCGTATGTGAATTAAACAACCGTCTGTCTGTTTGTGCAAGCCGACAGCTGCTTGGGTATAGAGACCTCGTACCGTGGCTCATGATACCAGTACTCAAATATACGTTTTCTGTTATTATAGTCGAGGGCAAGGACCGACAAAAAACGCCGCTTTGGTTGTTTGTGCTTGTCCGGGGCCCGCCGTCGGGGGCCGCGCGTGCGAAAGTTCTTGAACGGAGGAGGTCTAAGACCATCTCAGTTAATGGCCCGAGCGGAAAATACCGAGCTCATCGACGCCTTCGAGGAGTTCTACCGGAGTTACTACCGCAACGAGATCGGGGAACTCGCCCAGAAGTACCCCACCGAGCAGAAGTCCCTGCGCGTCGACTGGGGGGACCTCTACCGGTTCGACCCCGACCTGGCCGACGACTTCCGCACCAAGCCCGCCCAGTTGCAGGAGTACGCCGAGGAGGCACTTCGCCTCTACGACCTGCCCGTCGACGTCTCGCTCGGACAGGCACACGTCCGCGTGAGCGGGCTGCCCGAGTCCACCGAGATCCGCGATATCAGGGCAGACAATCGTGGGACCCTGCTCTCCGTCCAAGGGATCGTCCGGAAGGCAACCGAGGTCCGCCCGAAGGTGACAAACGCCGCCTTCGAGTGCCAGCGGTGTGGCACGCTCACCCGGATCCCACAGGCCGACGGCGACTTCCAGGAGCCCCACGAGTGCCAGGGCTGTGAGCGGCAGGGCCCCTTCCGGGTGAACTTCGACCAGTCTGAGTTCGTCGACGCACAGAAGCTGCGGGTCCAGGAGTCCCCCGAAGGGCTGCGGGGCGGGGAGACCCCTCAGGCGATCGACGTCAATATCGAGGACGACATCACCGGGGAGGTCACGGCCGGCGACCACGTCACCGTCACGGGCATCCTCAAACTCGACCAGCAGGGGTCAGAGCGCGAGCAGTCACCGATGTTCGACACCTACATGACCGGCCTCTCCGTGGAGATCGAGGACGAGCAGTTCGAGGAGATGGATATCTCCGAGAGCGACAAGACGGAGCTCGTCGAACTCTCCAACGACCCCGACATCTACGAGCAGATGGTCGGCGCCATCGCCCCCTCGATCTACGGCTACGAGGCCGAGAAGCTCGCGATGGCCCTCCAACTCTTTTCGGGGGTCACCAAGCACCTCCCCGACGGCTCCCGCCTGCGCGGGGACCTACACATGCTCCTGATCGGGGACCCCGGTACGGGGAAGTGTCTCAGCGGCGACACGGCGGTGACGCTCGCCGACGGGCGCCGAGTGCCGGTCGGTGACCTCGTCGAAGCGAATCTGGAGGACCCGAAACCGGTCGACGACGGCGTCTACGACGAAGCCGACATCGCCCTCCCTTCGCTGACGGAGAGCGGAGCGATCGAGGAGCGTCGCGCAAGTCGTGTCTGGAAGCGCGAAGCACCGGAGGAGATGTACCGGATTCGGACTGCGAGCGGGCGGGCCGTCGAGGTGACGCCGTCACATCCGCTGTTCGTGCAGTCCGGGGGCGAGTTTGTCCCACGAAAGGCAGCCGACCTCCACGAGGGGGAGTTCATCGCAACCCCTCACCGGCTCGAGACGACTGCCGAGACAGCACTCGACGTCGACTACCGCCGCTCGCAGGCACCCAATGCGGTCAGACTGGACCTGCCCGACGCGTGGACGCCGTGGCTCGCACGGCTCGTCGGGTACATCGTCGCCGAAGGGTACGCGACGATCCGCGAGGACAACACCGGCTCGGTCACCGTCACCAACGGGGACCGGGAGATACTCGACGACGTCACGGCCGCGTTCGACCGGCTCGGATTGCCCTACACTGAACGCGACGGCCGGGACGGGAAGGACGCCCCGACGGTCGTGTGCACGGCAAGCGAGTTCGTCAGTTTTCTCGAGCACCTGGAGCCAGCACTGCTTGAGGGGGCGGCAGCCCAGCGCGTTCCGGACGCGATTCAGACAGCCGACCGGGAGATACAGGCCGCATTCCTCCGGGCGTACGTCGACGGCGAGGGACACGTCTCCACGACAGAGCGTGAGCTTGCGGTCGCATCGATGAGCCGGGAGTTACTCGAGGACGTGCGCTCGCTTTTGCTCTCGTTCGGTATCCAGGGGTCACTCGGGCAGAGAGAGAACGGGAGCTACCGGCTCCGTATCAGCGGCGAAGATTTCGGCAGATACGCCACTCAGGTCGGTTACATCACCGAGCGCAGAGCTCACGCAGCGGCTTCGTCCGACGGAGTTTCGGGTAACACGAACACGGATGTCGTTCCCGGTGTTGGGCCGCTACTGCGCGACGTCCGGGAACGGCTTGCACTTGCGCAGTCGGAGTGTGGACTCCCGCGGCCAACGTACCAGCACTACGAGGTCGGGGACCGAAACCCGAGCCACAAGAGCCTGGCGTCGGTCGTCGACGCGTTCGAGGATCGGGTCTCACAGGTCCACCGGATGCGGGAACGGGTCGCCGGCGGAAATTGGGACGATATCACCGCCGTTCGCGACGACCTCGGGCTCTCGCAGGCGGACCTCTCCGAACGGATGGAGGTCACACAGACTGCGGTCAGTTACTACGAACACAAAGACGTCGTGCCGGACGGCGGGAACACCGAAGCAGCCAGAGAGGCCGTCCTCGGTCGACTCGACAGGGCGCTGTCGGCCGACTCCGATATCCAGCGGCTCCGCACGCTGGTCGACGGCGACATTTACTGGGACCGTATCGAGACCATCGAACCGGTCGAACCCGACGACGACTGGGTGTACGACCTCGAAGTCCCCGGGACACACAACTACCTCTCGAACGGGGTCGTTTCCCACAACTCTATGTTACTCCAATATATCCGACAGATTGCCCCGAGGTCGGTGTACACGTCGGGGAAGGGATCATCGGCTGCGGGCCTTACGGCTGCGGCCGTGCGCGACGACTTCGGCGACGGCCAACAGTGGACCTTAGAGGCTGGGGCGCTCGTGTTGGCCGACCAGGGGATCGCGGCCGTCGACGAACTAGATAAGATGGCCGCCGACGACCGGAGTGCCATGCACGAAGCGCTCGAACAACAATCCATTTCCGTAAGTAAGGCCGGAATTAACGCGACGCTGAAAAGTCGTTGCTCGCTGTTGGGCGCCGCGAACCCCAAATACGGCCGCTTCGACCAGTACGAGTCAATCGGCGAGCAGATCGACCTCGAGCCCGCGCTCATCTCCCGCTTTGACCTGATCTTCACCGTCACCGACCAGCCCGACGAGGAGGAGGACGCGAGACTCGCCGAGCACATCCTCCAGACAAACTACGCGGGCGAGCTCAACACGCATCGGGCGGAGACGACGGCCTCGAACTACACCGAGGAGGAGGTCGA
>JAQCNN010000130.1 GCA_028275005.1 Salinirussus sp. | reverse complement strand
GCCCTGCTCGTCGAGGCCGTCACCGAGCCGACGCTGGTGGCGACCTACGAGCGGGCGAGTCCGGAGCCGTTCGACCTCGCGGCGACCGACGCCGCGGGGGCGGCCCGGGAGCTGTACGCCCACCCCTTCGAGCACGCGGTCTGTGCGGCCGGGGTCGCCCTGACAGACGACGGGGTCGAGACCGAGGTCGTCAACGACAGCGAGTAGCGCGGCCGGGCAGGCGACGGGGGTGTGCCCGACCGGCGCCACGCTCAGGCGGTGTCGGAGACGACGTCGGTGACGTCGTAGCGCAACAGCGGGACCGCCACGACGGCCATGGTGGCGACCACGGCCGCACCGTAGAGGTAGTAGCTGGTCCGGTAACCCGGCCAGACCTCGACCATCGGCACCGCGAGCAGCGGGCCGAGCACCAGGCCAACGTCACCCATCACGTTGTAGACGCTCCCCATCCGGCCGATCTCGCTGCCGGGGGTGATGTCACCGAGGATAGCGAGCAGGGCAGGGCCGGAGCCGCCGGTCCCGATGCCGACGAGCGCCGCGCCGAGAAAGAGCGCCTCGAGTGTCGCAAAGAGCCCGAGCAGGACGAGGCCGGCGGCCATGGCAGCAAAGGCGGGGACGGTGATGATGACCCGGTTGTCCAGCCGGTCCGAGACCCGGCCGGCGAGGACCATCGTCGCCGAGGAGGAGAAGACCCCCGTCGCCAGCACCACACCGCTGATCCCGCCCCCGGAGAGGCCGTAGAGTTCCATGTTCGAGGCGGTGGCGTAGGAGGCAACCGTCGAGAGCATCACCCCGCCGAACATGAACCGGATCGTCATGTTGCCGACCCCGAGCGGGAAGATACGGGGTTCACGCCGGAGCATCGCCGGGATATCCCGCAGCCGGGCCTGCTGGTCGGTCTCGGCGTTCACCTCGGGGAGGACCAGCGAGGCGATGACACCGGCGACAAAGGCGAGCACGCCGGCGATCAGGAAGGCGGCCTGGGCGCTGTAGATATCCGCGACCAGCCCGCCGAGTACGAGCCCGCTCGGGAAGCCGAGTGACTGGCCGCCACGGAGGTAGCCCAGCCACCGGCCACGGTTGTCGTTGGTGGTGACGTGGGTGATCGTCGCGAAGGCGCCGAGAAAGACAAAGGCGCTGCCGACCCCCCACATCGCCCGCGCGAGCACAAAGACGACACCGGGGTAGGAGACCGGGCCGAGCCCCGGGACCGTGAACACGCCCGGCGGCGTGTAGAGCCCCAGGACGTAGCCGAAGGGGCCAAGCGCCTGGACGAACAGGCCGACGATCATCGGTCGGCGGGCGCCGTACTTGTCGATGATGTTGCCCGCGGGTGTGTTCATCAGCAGCCGGGAGACCCGGTTGGCGCTGAGGATGACCCCGAGCATCAGCGAGGAGATGCCCAGGATCTGGTCCAACAGCGGGAGCGTGGGGAAGGCGACGCCGGTGGCTACCCCGCCGAACAGCACCCCGCCGATGATCGCCAGCGCGATGGTCCGGATCTCGCCCTCGGTGTACGCCGTCTCGTCGGTCGCCGTCACGTCTGTGCCTGACACCGTGTGTGCTCCCCCGGGAGGGTCTGCGTCCGGCTTCACCCACAACCCAATTAACTGTTGTCTCTTGTCTCGGCCTCCTGCCTGCCGGCGACAACAAGCGCGCCGGCACACCGTTCCGGCGTCGCTTTACCACACCTTGTCCGGCCTGACGCGCTGTCCCGACACAAACGCTTTGCCGCCGTCGGTCCTGGAGCCGGGCATGGCCGACCCCACTGTGCTCGTCTCTCACACCGTCGACGCCGGCTACTGGTCCGACGTCGAGGCGCTCCGTGCCGCGGTCGAGACCCGGGTCCCCGGGGTCGACCTCCGGGTCGCGCACACGCCCCCGGAGACACGCGAGTTGGTCGGCGAGGCTGACGCCCTACTCGCGACCGACATCGGGGCTGACCTGCTCGAGGCGGCGCCGAACCTGCGGTGGGTCCAGGCGCTGTCCTCGGGGGTCGACTTCCTGGATACCGAGGCCATCGCCGACCACGGGGTCGCGCTGACGAACGCCGCGGGGGTCCACGCCGAGCCCATCGCCGAGCAGGTTATCGGCTACCTGCTGACCTTCGAGCGGGGGATCCACACGGCGGTCCAGCAACAGCAGGAGAGGCGCTGGCAGCGCTACAGCGGCGGCGAGATCCGTGGCAAGACCCTCGGCGTCGTCGGTCTGGGCGCGATCGGGGGCCGAGCGGCGGAGTACGCACAGGCCTTCGGGATGACCGTGGTCGGGACGAAACGCGACCCCGACACGGCCCCGGCGGCCGTCGACGAGGTCTACCCCCCTGGGGGCCTGTTCGAGGTGCTCGGCCGGTCGGAGTACGTTCTGCTGTCCTGTCCGCTGACGCCGGAGACACGCGGGCTGGTCGGCCGCGAGGAACTGGGCGCGATGAGCGGGGATGCGGTGCTGGTCAACGTCGCCCGCGGCGCGGTCGTCGACGAGGACGCACTCGTCTACGCACTGCAACAGGGCGGGATCAGGGGGGCCGCACTCGACGTCTTCGAGGCGGAGCCACTCCCGCCGGAGTCGGTGCTGTGGGCGCTGCCAAACGTCGTCGTCACCCCGCACATGGCCGGCTCGACCCCCGAGAAGTTCGAGCGGGTCGCGGAGTTGTTCGCGAAGAACTACCGGGTGTTCGCCGACGGCCGGCTGGAGGAGTTGACAAACCGGGTCGTCTGAGCCCCGGTCGTCGCGTCAACGGGCATATGTGGCCGGAGCGGGTACGCCGGATATGGTTGAGTCGAAGCTGGCGGCCGCCCGCGAGGACCTGGCGAGTCGCGAGGGTGTCCTGGTCGCCTTCTCCGGCGGCGTGGACTCAAGCGTCGTTGCCGCCATCGCCCACGAGGCGCTGGGTGCGGACGCCGTTGCCTGTACGGCCCGTAGCGAGACGCTGCCGGAGAGCGAACTCGAGGACGCACGCCGCGTCGCCGAGGAGATCGGGGTTCGCCACGAGGAGGTTACCTTCTCGGAGCTGGACAGCGAGGCCTTCGTCGAAAACGACGAGGACCGCTGTTATCACTGCCGGACGATGCGGCTCTCGGCGATGTACGACCGGGCCAACGAGCTCGGGATTTCAGTTGTGTGTGACGGCACCAACGCCTCGGACCCCGGCGAGGGCCACCGCCCGGGTCTCCAGGCTGTCGCGGAGCTCGACGCCCACTCGCCGCTGTTGGCCCACGACATCACGAAGGCGGAGGTGCGGGAGATCGCCCGTCACTACGGCCTCTCGGTGGCCGACAAGCCCTCGATGGCCTGTCTCTCCTCGCGCATTCCGACCGGGCTGGCGGTCACCGAGGAGCGGCTCTCCCAGGTCGAGAGGGCCGAGCGGCTGCTCCGGGAGTGGGGGTTCGACCAGTTTCGCGTCCGGGACCACGACGGCCTCGCACGCATCGAGGTGGGACAGGGCGAACTCCCTGCGGCGCTCACCCCGGAGTTTGCCCGCACCGTCCGCGAGCACTTTGCCGACCTGGGCTTTGACCACGTCACCCTCGACCTGGAGGGGTACCGGACCGGCAGTGTCAGCCCCGAGACCGAGGAGGCCAACGCCGGTGTGCCCGACGCGGACCCGCTTGATGCGGAGTACCCGACCGACTGAGCGCCGACAGCGCCGGCGGTCCGCTACTCCGTGGCGACGGTTTCGTTGTCCCGGACGACACGCATCTCCGCGGGCGTCGGGCCACGGAACTCCGTGACACTACAGTTTGCCAGCGACCGCGTCTTGCTGGCCAGCAGGTCCGTCCCCGTGACGGCGCTGTAGACCATCTGGACCGGGCCGCCGTGGGTCACCACGAGCACCGTCTCGCCGGCGGCCTCGACACACAGCCGGCCAAAGGCCTCGAGCACCCGCTCGCGCAGGTCGACGACGCTCTCCCCGCCCTCCGGCCGGGCTTCGAGCGAGAGGGCGCCGCTGGCGTAGTCGAACTCGGGGTGGCGTCTGAACAGTTCCTCGCGGGTGAACCCCTGGTAGCGACCCAGCCCGCGCTCGCGCCAGCCGTCGTCGAAGACCGGGTCGGGCGCGACACCGGCGTCACGGATGTGGGCCGTCGTCTCCCTGACCCGCCGGATGTCCGAGGCGACGACCCGGTCGAAGTCGTACTCGGCAGCGAGGTGTGTGCCGACCCGTCGGGCCTGGCCGCGACCCCGCTCGTTCAGGGAGACGTGTGCCCACCCCTGCATCCGGCTCGTCCGGTTCCACTCCGTCTCGCCGTGCCGGACGGCGACAACCGTTGTTTCGGTCACGTCCCCCCGTCGACCGCGGGGGGTATCTATTTTGTCCCCGGCGTGTCGGCGGACGGGGTTACCGCCCGGTCCACCGCAGCAACAGCAGCGTCCCCTCGAACAGGAGAATCATCGTGAGTGCGACGATAAACGGGGCCATCCCCGTCGGGTCAGGGCTGAAGATGAAGGCGATCCCGGCGAAGGCGGCCCAGAAGTACAGCCGGCGGCCCTCGAGCCACCGGCGGCTGGTCACATTCAGGAAGATGGCGAGCATCACGAACAGGGGGATCTGGAAGATGAGCGCGAACATCCCCAGCATCAGGATGATCAGGTCGAAGGTCTCCGCGAGCCCGAAGGCGATGTTGGCGACAGGCTGGGAGTAGCCGAGGAAGTAGGTGAAGATCACCGGCAGGACCAGGAAGTAGGCAAAGCCGAGTCCGACCGCCGCCAGCACGAGGCTGGTCGGCACCGAGGAGAGGTAGTACCGGCGCTCGTTGGGGAACAGCCCCGGGCGCATGAACAGGTAGGTCTGGTAGACGAACACGGGCAGGCCAACGACGAACCCGGCGAGCGAGGCCATCTTCAGCCGCGCGAGGACGAGCGCGAGCGGCTGGTAGATCCGGGGGCAGGCACCCCCCGTTGCCCCGGGGCCGGTGGCGTTGGCGACCAGGGTCGCGTTCCGGACCGTCCCGTTCGGGAAGGTCGCCTGGATGACGGTCCCGTTGGGGTAGGTGCGGTTCAGCAGTGTCGGGTGTGGCACGATCCCACGAAGGCTCGTCCCGTTTGGGAGGGTGGCCTGGATCGCCGTCCAATCCGGCGCGCCCGCGAAGGTGCCGGTGGCATTGACCGTCGCGTTCGTCGCGTTTGCCGCCGCGGCCGCGACCGGCTGGCAGGCCGCGACCGACCCCGGGAGAAACGAGTACCACAGGAAGTTTATCAGCCGGTCGGCGAAGGGGAAGATGACGGCGCTGACGAGCGCCATCACCACGATAACGACCGCCAGCCGGCGGACCATCTCTTCGATGTGTGCCGTGAGCGGCATCTCCTCGTCGTCGGGCGCACCACCCTCACCCCCGCCCAGCATACCGCCGGGGTCACCACCCCCGCCCGCACCCGCACCCGCAGCGGCCCCGGCACCGCCGGCGGCGACCGGTGTCTCCCCGCCGGCCCCCTCCGCCGTGTCCACCTCCGCCGGGGTCGGCGCGTCACTCGGGCGTGTCCCGCCCGGGGCCTCCGGGACGTCCTCCGGGCTCGGGTTCTCGATAGCCGGCCTGTCCTCGCCATCGGCCGCCTGCGCCGCGTCGTCCGGGGGGGCCGGGTGGTCCGGGCCCGGGCTCTCGCCGGTCGCCGAACCTGTGTCCTGGTCAGAGCGCTCGGCCTCCTCGGGCAGTTCCCAGCCGTTCCACTCTGTCAGGGTGTCGTCGGCCGGCGGTTCGCCGTTGTCCACCCGCTCGGTGTCCTGTGAGCCGTCTCCCGCGGGCGGGTCGGTGTCGGGCACCGTCACCTGGGCGTCGGGGGCGTCGAGCTCGTCGGCCTCCCGTGCCGGGGGCTGTTCGTCACCGTCGTTGCCCCCGTCCCGGTCGGCAGCGTCGGAGGCGGGCTCGCCGTGTGCCCGTTCGGTGTCCGGGGCTGCGCGCTCCCCCTCCGGTGTTCCGTCCGGGTCCCCGGCCGGTTCGTCCGCCGAACCGGCGTCCTCGTCGGGGTCCCTCTCGGTCATCGAGCGCGGGTTTGCGAGCGCCGCTTGTAAGCCTTCTCTTGCGGGGCGAGCGTAACGCAATAGATTGATAACGGACAATCAGCAAGTGACCACGATACTAATGTCGGGTGCGCTCGACGAGGACACCGTTCGCACGGTCAGCCGCGGTCGCGAGACCGTCGGTGCGGTGCTGTCCTCGGCACAGGGCCACCTCCAGAAGATCTTCATCCTCTTCGTGCTCGTGCTCGTCGGGACCATCTGGGCGCTCCAGACGTTCGTCTGGGACCTGCTCAAGCAGGACCTGCTCTTCGAGCAGATGAACCTGACAACCGCCGAAGCAACCGAAATCGTCGCCGTCACGCCCTTCGACGTCATCCTGTTGCAGGTGAAGGTCGGGCTCATCGTCGGCGCCGTCGTCTCCCTGCCCGTGCTCCTGTACTACTCACGGGGCGCACTGAGGCGCCGGGGGTTCTGGCCCGACGAGCCGGTCTCCCGCTGGAAGGTCGTCGCGGCCGGGGGCCTCGCGCTGGTGCTGTTTGCCGGCGGGCTCGCCTACGGCTACGAGTTTTTCTTCCCGGTCATGTTCAACTTCCTGGCGGAGAATGCCGTCAACGCCGGCTTCGAGCCGACCTACTCTATCGTCAAGTGGACCGAGTTCATCCTGTTTCTGACCCTCTCCTTTGGCCTCGCGGCGCAGCTTCCGCTGGCGATGAGCGGGCTGGCGCTGCTGGGTGTGGTCCGCTACGAGACCTTCCGGGACAACTGGCGCTACGCCGTCCTCGGCATCTTTGCCGTCGGGGCGCTGTTCTCCCCGCCCGACCCGTTCACCCAGATCATGTGGGCGGTCCCGCTGGTGACACTCTATGCGTTCAGCCTCGGGGTGACGAAGTTCGTCGTACTCACCGCCCGGGCCGGGGCCAACGTCCCGGTCCGGACCGTAGTCCGCAGGCGCTGGAACGTCCTCGCCGGCGCCCTCGTCCTCGCCGGCGGGGCGACCTACGCCTTCCTCACCCGCGGAGGGCTCGCAGCCACGAACGACCTGCTCGGGGGGGTCGGCTCGCGTTACCGGTTCCCGACCGCCGGCGAACTCGGTGTCGCCGGGCTGTCCCCGACTGTGACCGCCGCCACGATTGCCGCCGGCGTTGCCCTGTTGGTCGGACTCGTCGTCCTCTTCTATCTCCGTATAGAGGCGCTGGAGTCAAGCGCCGCCGCGGACGCCCGCGCCGGCGGGACCGCAACCGTCGCCGACGCCGAGGCGACCGCCGGCGAGGAGGTCGCGAGCGTCGGCGAGCCCGCGAGCATCGATATCGACGCGTTGAGCGCCCCGGCGGTGCGTGCGGCGCCGCCGGAGGCCTTTGCCGACCTCTCGGAGGCCGAGGCGCTGGAACACGCCGAGCGGGCAATGGCGGACGACGACGCCGAGAAGGCCGAACTCATCCTCGACCGGTTCGACGAGGCCGAGGGTGTCGAGCCCGCGGCGGACAGTGAGGACGAGGACGAGGGGGAGGAGACAGACCCGATCACCTCGACGGCGGCGGGGATGGCCGACGCCTTCACCGAGGAGGAGACCACCGAGGAGGACATCGGCGGCTACTACTACGACATCCGCTTCATCCTCGACTCGCTGACCTCGAAGGCTATCTGGATCGTCGCGCTGTTTATGACCGTCCTGGGGGGCTCGTTCGTCTACCTCTACTCCGGGGGGATCGGCGACATCAAGAATGCCTTCCTCAGGAGTATGCCCCAGGGGCTGGCGGGAGAGGTGGATATCGTCACCCTCCACCCTGTCGAGGCGCTTATCTTCGAGGTGAAGTTCTCGGTGCTGCTGGCGGCTGTGACCGTCCTCCCGCTGGTCGTCTACTTCGCGTGGCCGGCAATCGAGGAGCGGGGGATCACCACCGGCGACCGCAGTATCCTGGGCGCCTGGGGAGGGACCGTCATCCTCACCCTGGTCGGTGGCACCCTCGTTGGCTTCTTCTACATCGCGCCCGCCATCATCGGCTTTCTCGCGACTGACGCGCTGACCTCGGCGATGGTGATCGCCTACCGGATCAACAACTTCGGCTGGCTGGTTATCTTTACCACCGTCGGGATCGGGATCCTTATCGAAATTCCGGTGACGATGGTCCTCTTTCACCGCGGCCGGATCGTCTCCTACACCGCCTTTCGCCGGCACTGGCGGGTTGCCGTGCTCAGCTTCTTTGCCGCTGCCGGGCTCATCTCGCCGAAAGGCGTGTTCACGATGCTCATCTTCGCCATCCCCGCCTCCCTCGCCTACGGGGCCGGACTCGGCCTGCTGTGGCTGTACACCCGGGTCACCGGAACCCGCACCCCCGAGACAAAGGGCGAGGTGGCGGACTGACCTCGGGGCAGGGTCGGCCCGGCCGGAGGGCACCCCGCGAGACCTGCGGTTTTATCTGCCGGGACAGCAACCGGTGAGACGATGCTCGTCATCCACGCCAGCATGCCGCTCAAGCCGGAGCGCCGCGACGAGGCACTCGACCAGATCGCCGACCTCGCCGAGACGGTCCGCGAGGAGGAGGACGGCGTACTCGACTACCGCGCAACGACGGACGTCAACGACCCAAACGTCGTCCGCTTTCTCGAGCGCTACGAGGACGAACAGGCGCTTGCCACCCACTCCCAGACCGACCACTACCAGGCCTTCGCCGAGGCGCTCCCGGGGTGGCTGGCCGGCGAACCCGAGGTGTTGCGCTTCGACGTCGACGAGATGTCCGAGTTGGACCTCTGAGAGAGCCACCGAGTGCCGCCGCGGGGGACCCCGCACCGCCCGGTAGCGGGTCCCATTTACGTCTCCGGAGGCGAGCGTGGGCATGCCCAAGATCAGCGTCGAAGTGCCACGCGAGCTGCTGGAGGACCTCGACGAACACGTCGGCAAGGACGGGAAGTTCGTGAACCGCAGCGAGGCGGTCCGCGCCTCCGTCCGCAAGACGCTTGACATCCTCGACGAGGTCGACGCCCGCCACGGCCGGCTGGACGATGACGAGTGAGGAGCCCCTTCCGGTCCCACAGCTGACGCTGGTCGCGCTCTTTGTCACCGCGCTGGTCACCTCGCAGGTGACCGCCGCGAAGCTCGTCGGGGTCCAGCTGCCCTTCGCGCTGCCGCTCGCGGGCGGGACACTGCTGGTGCCCGCGGCCGCCTTCGCCTACGCGGTGACCTTCTTCGCCTCGGACTGCTACGCCGAGCTCTACGGCCGGCGGGCGGCGACGCGGCTCGTCAACGTCGCCTTCCTGATGAATTTCGTCCTCTTGGGTCTGGTCTGGCTGGCCATCGAGGCGCCGGTGTTCGCGCCGGCGTCGGCGGTCGACCAGGCGGCCTTCTCCCAGGTGCTCGGCGCGAGCACCGGTATCGTGGCTGCCAGCCTCCTCGCCTACCTCGTCAGCCAGAACTTGGACGTCTTCGTCTTCCACCGGATCCGGGCGTACACCCGCGGGGAGCGGCTGTGGCTGCGCAATCTCGGCTCGACGCTGACCAGCCAGCTGGTCGACACACTCATCTTCGTTACTGTCGCGTTCGTCGGCTTTCAGGGGCTCCCGCTCGGAGAGGCGGTCGGGCTCGTCGTCGGCCAGTACGCCGTCAAACTCGGGGTGGCCGTGCTCGATACCCCCTTCGCGTACGCCGTGGTCGCCGCGGTGCGCGCCCGCGAGGACGGACCCGCTCCGGCGACCGAGGTCGGTAACTGACGACGGCTGCAAACCGAGCGACTCAGTCGACGCACTCGGCGAAGCCGTATCGGGGCTTTATTTCCGTCACAGCCACCTCGACGGTCTCGCCGGGGTCGACACCAGGGACGAACAGGGTGAACCCCTCGACCTTCGCGACGCCGTCGCCGTCCTCGCCCTCGTCGACCACCTCGACGGTCAGCCGGTCACCCGTCCGGACCGGTGCCGTCAGTCGGTGTTTCGCGACGAGATACAGCTCCGAGGAGGCGTCCCGGGAGGCCTCGGGGCGGACCTGACGGACGTAGTCGAAGCCCTCCTCCATGTCGGCCTGGAGGGCCTCGAGGTCGCGGCCGTCGAAGACCTTCACCGCGAGGTCACCGCCCGGGCCGAGCAGTTCCTCCGCGACAGAGAGGGCCTGCCGGGCGAGGTGGACCGAGCGGGCGTGGTCGAGGTCGTACTCCCCGGTCATGTTCGGCGCCATATCGGAGAGCACGACGTCGGCCTCACCGTCGACGGTCTCCCGGATCTGTCTGACAGTGTCCGCGTCAGTGATGTCCCCGCGGACGTACTCGACGGGCGGGGCCGGGTCCGCCAGTGGCTCGACCGACTGACGGTCGACACCGACCACGCGGCCACGCTCGCCGACGCGCTCGGCGGCGACCTGGAGCCACCCGCCCGGCGCGGCACCGAGGTCGACCGCCGTCCGCCCCTCCCCGAGCAGCCCGGCAGTCTCGTCCAACTGCTGGAGCTTGTAGGCCGACCGGGCGCGGTAGCCCTGCTGTTTGGCCTTGTTGTAGTACTCGTCCTTACCTGACACGCGCGGTCACCGCCGTTGAGTGCCCCCGGCCGCCGGTCACCGGTGACGTTGTGTACATGTCGGGAGTAACGCCACCAGCCGGGAAATGGGCGTCGGAACGCACCGGCCGACGGACACCGTGGGGTGACAACGGGCGGGTAGTAATAAGTAGACGAAGTCTGCCGCCTGAACGGTCTTGTCTGCCCGGTCCGACGAGGCGGTATGGGCAAGACGGCAACGGAACCCCGGAGCGAGGGCACGGACACGACCGCCGACCGTCCCCGGGGTGGTATCGATGTTTTCGAC